>NZ_CAWUDP010000039.1:0-91418 GCF_963920835.1 Scytonema sp. PCC 10023 | reverse complement strand
TTAACACAGTATAGCAGATTTGCCATGAGGGGCAAGACCCCTCACCCCCTTTTTGATAAAATTTTTTGGTGACAAAATTTTCTGATGCCAAAAAAAAAGAGAGCCACTTGGGTAGCTCTCCAGATCATCAGGGTGCATCTACTTAACACAGTATAGCAGATTTGCCATGAGGGGCAAGACCCCTCACCCCCTTTTTGGTAAAATTTTTTTTCAGATTCATCGGTATGACCGATAATTTGTGAACTACCTACTGCGAGGCGATAATTGACGCAGTTGGTTTTGGTGCAAAGGGGAGGATTACTAGATAGCCAAAAACTTCTACAAACCGCATATCTCTCAGTAAATCAACTATCCAGTGTTTTGCGCTTTAAGGTTCTAATCAGTTCTCTTAGGACATCATTTTTGGATCTAACCGTGGCTTCACAATATTTCTCCAACAACTCATACTCATCTTCGGTTAGTCGGAAATTTAACCGTTTTGTTAGTTTGTTCATCACAACATTGAGTCAATTTGATGTACAATTTGATTGTACTCAAGGTGTGGCGTTAATGGCTTACAAAGCATTTAGAATCAAGCTAAAGTTAAACAACCAACAGAGAACCGTGATGGCACAACACGCAGGTTATTCGCGTTGGGTGTATAACTGGGGACTAAGGCTTTGGGAAGAAGCATACAAAGATGGGTTGAAACCAAGCGTGGGGATGCTGAAGAAGTTTTTCACCAATCATGTCAAGCCACAGTACCAATGGATGAGCGAGTTGTCATCCAAGGTTTATCAATATGCGTTTATAAATCTAGGAGAGGCTTTCAAGCGTTTTTTCACCAAGAAAGGTAAGTATCCGAGATTCAAGAAAAAAGGCAAATCAGATAGCTTTGCGATTGATAATTCCGGCGCACCAATTAAGATAGGTGGCTTGCGTCACAAGTTACCTTTTGTTGGGTGGATACGCACTTATGAAGCGTTGCCAGAATATATTACAAAGAAGGTAACAATTAGCCAGCAGGCGGGTGACTGGTATCTCAGTTTTCATGTTGAAATACCCGATGTTGACCTGACGCCAAAAAGTGTTGAGCGGGTGGGAGTTGATTTGGGCGTTAACGCGCTAGCGACTCTTAGTACTGGTATTGTGTACCCAAATTTGAAAGCGTACCGCAAGGCAAGGCATAAACTAGCAAAGCTGCAACGAAGAGTGAGCCGCAAACAAAAGGGATCTAATAACCGTCACAAAGCCAATATAAAAGTTGCTCGTCAACACAGACGGGTCGCAAGCATTCGCAACGATTATTTGCACAAAATCACGACGTATTTAGCCAAAAACCACGGTGAAGTTGTGATTGAAGATCTGAATGTGTCGGGCATGTTGGCTAACCATAAACTGGCATCTGCAATTGCCGATTGTGGGTTCTACGAGTTTCGTCGCCAGCTTGAATACAAGTGTCAGCGCTACGGCTCAAAACTGGTGGTAGTTGATAGGTTCTACCCCAGTTCGCAGATTTGTTCTAGTTGTTGCTATAGGCAGAAAATGCCACTGAAGGAACGCGTTTATGTTTGTCCTGTTTGCAATGTTAGTCGGGACAGAGATTTGAACGCAGCGATAAACCTATCCAACTGGGGTCGGCTTGATCGAGGATGCGCCTGTGGAGCAAGTGCCGCCGACGGTTTGTGACGAAGCAGGAAATAAACACTTTAAACAACTTTGTCTGTTTTGAGTAGATTTTATGGAGCAGTACGACTTTAAAGAGCTTGCTGAACTTTACAAAAACGCGCTCCTCAACGACGTACTCCCATTTTGGGAAAAACACTCGATTGACTGGGAGCAAGGCGGCTATTTCACCTGTCTTGATCGCGAAGGTAAGGTTTATGACACAGATAAGTTTATCTGGCTGCAAAACCGCCAGGTGTGGACTTTTTCCATGCTTTACAACCAGTTAGAAAAACGCGAAAACTGGCTGAAAATTGCCAGCAATGGTGCTAATTTTCTTACCGAACATGGTCGAGATGCTGACGGTAACTGGTATTTTGCACTAACCCGTGAAGGGAAGCCACTGGTTCAGCCCTACAATATCTTTTCTGATTGCTTTGCAGCAATGGCTTTCAGCCAATACGCACTCGCCTCTGGTGAAGACTGGGCAAAGGATGTGGCGATGCAAGCTTACAACAACGTTTTGCGCCGCCAGGACAACCCGAAAGGCAAATATACCAAAACCTATCCCGGTACGCGCCCGATGAAATCTCTGGCTGTACCGATGATTTTAGCCAACCTGACTCTGGAAATGGAATGGCTGCTGCCCAGCGAAACCCTTGAAAACGTCCTGAGTGCGACTGTTCAGGAAGTGATGAGCGATTTTCTAGACCAAGAACGGGGGCTGATGTACGAAAACGTCGCCCCCGACGGTTCCCATATTGATTCTTTTGACGGACGGCTGATTAATCCCGGTCACGGTATTGAAGCGATGTGGTTTATCATGGACATCGCTCGTCGTCGCAATGATACTAAAACGATTAACCAAGCGGTTGACGTGGTGCTAAATATCCTCAATTTTGCTTGGGATAGTGAGTACGGCGGATTGTATTATTTTATGGATGCAGACGGTCATCCCCCACAGCAATTGGAATGGGATCAGAAACTGTGGTGGGTTCATTTAGAATCTTTGGTTGCATTGGCAATGGGCGATCGCCTGACAGGACGTGAGGCGTGTCGGGAATGGTATCAAAAGATGCACGATTACGCCTGGTCGCACTTTGCCGATCCAGAATACGGTGAGTGGTTTGGCTACCTCAATCGCCGTGGGGAAGTGCTGTTAAATCTTAAAGGTGGTAAATGGAAGGGGTGCTTTCATGTCCCGCGTGCGTTATATCTTTGCTGGCAGCAGTTTGAGGCATTGGGTGCAAATTAAATTTATTAAATTTAAAGTGGAAGCCGCTACATCTGAATGAATGCCATGACTGTTGTCAAACCAAAGCGATTCACAATCGACGAATATCATCGACTGATTTCACTCGGGTTTCTAACGGAGGGAGACAGGATTGAATTGATTAGAGGAGAATTGATCCAAATGACTGCAAAGGGAACGCCTCATACGGTTTGTGGTTCCATCTTATGTCGCCAATTGGATCGGCTTTTGGGGGATCAAGCAGTTATCCGTGGACAAGATCCGATTACTCTAGCCAATCACAGTGAGCCTGAGCCGGATGTGGTTATTGCAAGAGGAAGACATGAAGATTATCTTGCTCACCATCCCTATCCCGAAGATATTTTACTTGTTGTTGAAATTTCCGATTCCACATTGGCTTATGACCAAACAACGAAGCTAGGGCTGTACGCAGAAGCCGGAATTTCCAATTATTGGATTGTCAACTTAAATGCTTACCAATTAGAGCGTTACAGTCAGCCTTATCAAAATATTCAAGGTGAGTTTAACTATCTCACCAAGCAGATTTCTCTGGCGAATCAGTCAGTGGCAATTCCTGGTTTTGAAGATGCCTTATTGGACTTGAGCCGGATTTTTCCAACGGGTGCTGTTGGTGAGTGATTTAGTTAGTGCGATCGCCGTGGGTAAGTCCTGTTAAACCTCACAGAGGGCAACTTGGCTGGCAGTGGTTTGAGGAATTGAGTTCGCAGGCAATTTAATCTATACTGGGGCAGATTTGTAGGTCGTTGCTGCATCACACGTTTTTACTCCTCAATGCTCGTGCGAGCACTCGCACTGTAATTTCGGATAGCTATAAGCAATCAAAGGCTAAGAATACAAGCTATTAATCATTCCAACGATCTATAATGTGTATCATTTTCTCTTCCGATATTAGTCTTTGCGATCTACCTTTCTGCTGTTCCCTCAATATGTCCAAAATTTCAGAAAAACGCTGGAAAGGTTGATTCTTCTTACCCTTACTAACTTCCTGTAACCTCACCACAACTTTCTTAGCTTTACTAGCACCAAGAAACAATTCCAGCTTGCGTTGCACCTGAAATGCAGTTTCTGGCTCTAAGATACGATTAAATGCATCCATTGGAGAGATGGGTTGAGGCAATTTTGCCTCTATTGTTGCAAGTAAATCAGCTTTAAGTTGTTCGAGCGCATTAAAAATAATTTTATTATTGTTATTGATGGAAGACTCTAGATTCTTAATCTGTAAATCGATTTCAGACTGCTTTGGAGTTGTGGGCTGAGATGAATTTTGCTTAGTATCTTCAATTACTTGCAATATCTCTAGTTGTTGGCGAATAGCTGCTTGATTCTTAGTGTTAGATACAAAGACTGTAATACGATCCGGCAGACGAGGATTGAGTTCACATGCTTTGAGATAAGCATAATATTCCAAATAGCCTGAAATTAGTTCATAATCATCTACACTTACTTGCTGCACTACTGGCACATTGACTAAACCACCCAATTCGATAATCGTATTCGCCAAAGCATCAATTTGAGTTGTTTTCTGTGCGGGAGCGAATGGGGGGCTTTTTACTTGGATACTGTCGATATCAACAATTGAGGTTAAGAGTTCCATTGTTATTGCCTTGAATTAATTAGATACGTGCAAGCTGCATCACTTCTTTAGCTAAATCCTTAAACTCCTCTGCTGCTGGAGAATTAGGTTCATAATCCAATATAGAAATTGGGTCGGGAATCACCAAATCACCGACCTCTTTTAACCTTTCAATCGCTTTAGATGTTTCGCGGCGCTCAAAAATTTTTGAATCCAATACTGGAAACCCATAATGTTTCTCAACAGTTTCTATCATTCTAGGTAGTGTATATTCTACAAACTTCGGCGAAGTTCCTACTTTAGAAGCAATCACACCAAGAATCTCTATTGGATCTTTCTTGATTGAGTCACGAAATTCATTCACGTCATTTACAAAACGACGAACATTTCGTAAACCTTCATTAGCAAAAGGACGGAGGTCTGATGGAATCAACAGATAGTCCGCTGTAATCAACGCAATTCGTGCATAGAGATTGAGTGATGGCGGAGTATCAATTAAAACAACATCATACTGTTGACGAACATCATCCAGCTTTTTTAGAAGTCTAGTTAGAGCTTGTGGCTGCTGAATTAGTTCCTGTTCGTGTTCCATTAAATCAATATGACTAGGAATTACATAAAAAGGTGGATTTGTAAATTCTGATTTTCGAGCAACCTCTGAAATTGAATAATCATTTCTGGATGCGATTACTTGGTAGATATAGTTATCTTTCAGATTGTCATGTATTTCATCTTGAAATTTAACCAACCCTGTTGCAAAAGTTGTGTTGGCTTGACTGTCTATATCAATTACTAAAACTCTCTTATTTTTCTTACTTAGCGCTGCGGCAAGATTAATGACTGTTGTTGTTTTTCCAACACCACCTTTATTATGGTAAACAGCAAGCACTTTCATTAAATGACTCCTTATAAATAAATACTTTTTGATGAATTAGCGTTTTGAGGTCTGAAATCTGCTCATCTATGACTCCTAGAGTGCATTGCTGTAATAATGCTATGTCATTCTACACGTGTTTTTTGCCAGTCTTCGAGCGCACTGATGACAAAGCTAGCAGCTGGATGATTGAGGAACTGTTCTAGTGCTGAAATACTTCCAGCACTAAATGCGCTAAGGATGCGTTGAGTAAGAGAGGGATCATTGTCAATACGCTGAATGACCTCATTTGCAAAAGCGCATTTAGCTGTCATAGTATCGGTGCGGTAGGTCTGGGAGAGATGATCAAGGAGTGTTTGGATTTCTTTGGCAGCGTCAGCAAGGCTTTTGGTTTCTTGAGTGTAGTTATACTGGTTAGCTTGTTGACGGGCGTTATCGCCCATCTGATTAGAAAAATTGGCAATGTTTGCACCCTGTAAATTGTTGGTGAAGCCTTCAGAATTCGACACAGCAGTCGCCCCCACATTAACATTATTGATAGATGGTTTTCCAAGAGCGAGTCTCGCTAGCTCTATAATCTCAGCGTTGTGTTGTTTATACAACTCAATTGCTTGGGTAGTTGCCTGAAGTGTATAAGTTGCTTTAGCAAGTTGAAGCTGTTCTTCGTAGAAGCTTTTAGCGTCTTCTTGGTTAGCTTTCGGCAAGACTTCTAAGCGAACAGCAACTGAGCTATCACTTTTGGGTTCAAGCTCCTGAATGGCAAGCACTTTGTCAGTGTATTGCTGTTGTCGTTTTTGGAAAAACTGGAAAAATTCTGTAATTCCATTAGGGAAAACGAGTTCTTCGATTTCAGAGACTTGCTTAAATTGTCTACTGAATTCTCCAGGTTGAAACGTTCTATCGCTAGGGTAGCAACTGGTAAACTCAAAGTTATAGCTTTTCTTTAGGTAAATATAATCACATTGCACATCATCCAGATTGGTCTTGCAATCGGTTTTCCAATGTTGTAAGCAAACCCCAGTAAGATTCGCTCCTTTGAAATTACTTCCCAATGCTTGAATCAAACTTAGGTCTGCATTCTGAAGGTTAGCTCCTTCCACGACAGCTAAATTGAGCCCAGCTTGACTCAAGTTGGCTCCACTCAAATCCGCAAAGCTGAGATTTGCTGCGTTGAGCATTGCTTTGCGAAGGTTAGCCTCACTAAGAAAAGCTTTTCTAAGATAAGCTTCGCTAAGGTTAGCTTCGTTGAGGTTGGCTTGACTGAGATTGGAACTAGTGAAGTTGGCGAATCTTAAATCAGTTTTGCTCAGGTTAGCTTTGCCAAGATTGGAACTGGTGAAGTTGGCGAATCTTAAATCAGTTTTGCTCAGGTTTGTGCTGCTCAGATCAGCCTTGCTGAGATTAGCTGAGGCGAGGCGAGTACCGCTGAATTTTGCTCCGCTGAACTTAGTGCCTCTAAGGTCGGCAAAGCTTAAGTCAGCTAGGCTGAGATCGGCTTTTCTCAAGTCAGCCTGGCTGAGATTAGCCTTTTTGAGGTCGGGAATGACACCAGGATTTTCTCTTCTCCATTGGTTCCAGCTTTTAACCCCTTTGTTTAGCTCAGCAAGATGCTCTGGATTAGCCACTTTAGCATTTCCTAATATCAAATAGTTGCATCCGTATATTGGTATATTTTTACATCACATCTTATTGGAGTCTAGTGCTTTGTCATCAAGAGGATATTGATTACTCTGATATTTCACCTTAAACAGATGAATGTTTAAAAAAGCGATACCATATACTATGAATTCCAGCGGCGCAAGCACACAATCAAAGAGCGAAGTTCGCCGATTTCTGAGGTGTAGATTTCGTAGCTCCCTTGGCTGCCACTATGATAGACCTAAGCAAGCATCCCCGCGTTCGGTATGAATTACCACGACATCATCACAACCGAACGTGGGAAACGCAGTGGTAAACCCTGCATTCGAGGAATGCGAATCACAGTGTACGACATCTTAGAATATCTTGCGGGTGGTATGACGGAAGAAGAAATTTTGGAAGACTTTTGTGAACTCACTCCCGAAGACATCAAAGCTTGTCTTGCTTTTGCCTACAAATAAGTTAAGCTACGTATGCTTTGTCTTTCTAAAAGGTAAAGTAATATTTTGCAAGCCTGTCCGGTAAAGCGAAGCATAGATGCGAGGGGTAACTCTACATACTCCTACGCCACACCATACCCCGTATACTCTCTTGCATAAACAGGCTGTAAGCCCAACACAATATCTTTCTTTGGCACACCCATTGTTACCAATTCATTAGCAATCAATTTATCAGTCTGGTTGCGTTGAATCCAAATTTTCCCGTCTTTAATGTCCAAATGCATCACACAATTATAGATGCGGCGATGTTTATCCCATCCCAAATCAACAATTTGATAATGGTCGTGTTCTGTATCAAAAATTGTTTGCACCTCAATTTCGCCGTTGATTGGTGTAACATTGCTGTATTCGGTTAATAGTTTTTGAATACACTGGCGATAAAATACTAATTTATCCATTTGACTATTACCTCATCCACTGGATCGTACACAATCAGCTTGACTTGATATTGCCGCACTGATGCTTGGGGTAAATCACGTTGGAAAAAAGATTCATAAGCCGCAATTGGCACTGCTAAATATAAGATGCGTTCCTTTTCACTTGCTTCTAAAACTAAACGGTAATTTAAAAATTGACCCAGCGCCATATGAAAATCAAACAATGCTGAGTCACTTAAAAAACTTTTAATCTCAACCGCAATCTTTTCTCCTGCTTTTTCAGCCGCTAACAACCGTTCTGCACCTAAGTCAATTCTAACTTCATCTTCCTCACCAAACTCAATCCTTAAAGGGTCATGTGTAATCACCCACTGTTCTTTCTGAAGACCTTTTTTGACTGCTTCATGGAATCGGTCTTTGGCTGACATTTCTTCTCACACCCTTTTTAAGCTGATTTTAAATGAGTTTGTGAGCCTTGCAACATTTTTATACAGACCTGAGGTGAAACTTACGCTACCATATCCCCTATTGCCTTCATACAATCACGTGGGGAGTTGCGCAGGTCAAAAACGAACGTCACTGATCCTGGGCTAAAGCCACAGGGCTTGGAAGCGGAGGCTTTGCCATTTTCTTAATCCAAGTTAAACCAGTTTCTAGCTTACGGGTTCATAGCCCAAACTGAACTACCTGAGTGTGGCAACTCACAAGACGTTACTGGATGCCTCCCTAGTCTGTAACCTCTCTGGTAGTCAGTAGCGAAGGGATATATTTACTCGCAAGAGGTTTATAGCAAAATGTTCGTACCAGTTGTTGATTCAAACAATCGACCCTTGATGCCAACAACGCCTAGTAGGGCGAGACGTTGGATAAAGTCAGGTAAGGCGACACCATTCTTTAAAAAAGGAGTATTTTGTGTTCGACTCAATGTAGAACCATCCAGCGGCAATTATCAGCCTGTCGCAGTAGGTGTTGATCCTGGGAGTAAGCGCGAAGGCTTTACGGTTAAATCGAAATGTCATACCTACTTGAACGTACAAACTCACGCAGTTGATTGGGTTAAAGATCATATTGAAGTTCGGCGGAATATGCGACGTGCTAGACGCTTTCGCAATACCCCGTGTCGTCAAAATCGCGTTAACCGACTAGTTAACACCCGGAGAATTCCACCATCCACACTTGCCCGTTGGCAGTGGAAATTACGCGTTTGTAAATGGTTAACCTTGATGTTTCCTGTTACTACTTTTGTGGTTGAGGATATCAAGGCTAAAACTTGGAAGAATGCTCGAAAGTGGAATGTAATTTTTTCACCTTTAGAAGTTGGTAAGCGGTGGTTTTATTCCGAACTGCAACAGATTGGTAGACTGGAAACCCGCACAGGTAACGATACTTATGAGATGCGGCAACGATTAGGGCTAAAAAAGTCAAAAAACAAACTATCTAGTAAGTTTGATGCTCATTGTGTTGATTCGTGGGTACTAGCTAATTGGTGCGTTGGTGGTCATGTATCACCAGACAACACATCACTCATAGACGTAGTTCCTTTACAATTTCATCGCCGTCAATTGCATCGACTGCAACACCAAAAAGGTGGTATTAGACCACGTTATGGCGGTACGATGAGCGCTGGTTTTAAACGTGGGTCTGTAGTGAAACATCCTAAATATGGCTTCACCTATGTTAGTGGATGGCAAGAGTCTCCGACAAAGAAAGACCCTAACAGAAAAACGATTTCGCTTCATGCATTGCATAGTGGTAAGCGATTGACCCAAAACGCAATACCTACAGATTGTAAGTTTTTGACTTACAACTCATGGCGTGTTGTCAAGAGCAGTGACGGGCGAAGACAGCACCCGTTGATTTTTCCTCCCGTGCCTAAAAGGCAACGGGTTTCCAAATCTATCGCGAGGTTTTATGACGGAAAATCTCAGGACACAGGACACTGACAATTTGGTTACCATTGCCGATCAATTCACCCTCCAGGGGAAAGTTACGGCTGTTCAATCATTTGGCAGTGGTAATATTAATGACACCTTTCTAGTCACTTTAGATTCCCCAAGTGAACAGCATTTTGTCCTGCAACGCATCAACACGCAAGTGTTTCATCATCCTCAACTTATCATGCAGAATACGCGTATATTTACTGAGCATATTCACGAACGTTTACAACATACCCCCCTTAACCGTCGTTGGGAAGTACCCCGCGTGTTGTTGACCAAGGATGCTCAAGACCACTGGAGGGATGCTGACGGATCGTTCTGGCGGGCAATCAGCTTTATTGAAGGCTCGCAGTCTTTCGACACAATGCACGATCGCTCACACGCCAAAGAAATCGGCTATGCCCTGGGGATGTTCCACAATCTTATCAGCGATTTACCACCTGAAAAACTTGCCGACACCCTCGAAGGGTTCCACATTACGCCGGTGTACCTTCAGCACTACGACGAAGTTCTAAGGAAAACTACGCCGCGCCAATCTCCGGAAGTGAATTATTGCTTGCAGTTTGTGAGCGATCGCCAAGTTTGGGCGCATGTCCTGGAAAATGCCAAAGCCACAGGCGATCTGCCACTACGCCTCATGCACGGCGATCCAAAAATCAACAATGTTATGTTCGACACTGCTACCCAGCAAGCGGTCAGCGTAGTAGACCTCGACACCGTTAAGCCGGGTCTGGTACATTACGACATTGGCGATTGCCTGCGATCAGGCTGTAATCGAGCCGGAGAAGAAACCGAGCAGTGGGAAAGCGTTCATTTCGATACTGATCTGTGTCAGGGAATTCTACAAGGCTATCTTTCTGTGGCAAAAGCGTTTCTCACGGAAAATGATTATGCCTACATATACGATGCAATCCGTCTGCTCGCCTTTGAGTTAGGACTAAGATTCTTTGCTGACTATTTAGCAGGGAATGTTTACTTCAAGGTTAAGCACCCAGAACATAACCTTGCAAGGGCGCTTGTCCAGTTTAAGCTTACCGAGAGCATCGAATCTCAGGAAACAACGATTCGCAACATCATCCAGGATATGAAATGAACGACCAGACGTTTAAAATGCAACCCTTCCCCTCTGCTAAACCCATACCTGATTTGAAAATTGCAGGCAATATCGCCCGACAAGGGAATCAATTTACCATCCACTACGCGCTTCTTGGCGATGTTAAAGAAGTGGCGTTCGCCGCACCATCAGACACACCAGCACGAAAGCACGAACTGTGGAAAGGCACTTGCTTCGAGTTCTTCCTAGGCATCAAGAATTCTGATCGGTATTGGGAATTCAACCTCTCCCCCGCCGGAGACTGGAATATCTATCGCTTTGATGCATACCGTCAAGGGATGCAAGAGGAAACAGCCTTTACCGCACTCCCGTTTAGCATCCAGCATCTATCAGACGGTTTAGCGATCGCCCTGGATATCGAGCTAGATAAAATCGTCCCAGCAAACCAAGCCATTGAGGTTGGCATCACCACCGTCATCAAACACAGAGACGGTGAGGTGTCTTACTGGGCATTGACTCATGAAGGAACTGAGGCTGACTTTCACCGACGAGACAGTTTCATCATTGCGTTGTGACAAGCACCTAAACGCTTAACTCACCCACCACAAGACCAGCAAGTACCAAGCGCCATACTTGGGCAAAGTCCGTGTCGATGTCCAGATCACTCCATTCGGATGCGTGAGCTGGATGGTGAAACCGAACCGTCGCTTGAAAGACTGCTTTCGCCGCTGCCTGCGGTGAAGCCACCCTAAACTCGTTACTGGAAATACCGCTCTCGATGATTTGAGCGATTTGCCTAACCAGTTCACCAACGTGAGCTTGAACCACCCCTCGCGCCTCTTGGGCGATCGCCGAATAAGTTGCAAACAACTCTGGCTCGTCCAGGACTTTTTGACGCTTGATAGTCATGAGTTGGTGAAACCATCGGTGCAATCGTTCAACAGCAGAACCTTGTTCTTCTGCAATCACTGCCAGTGGCGCGGAGACTCGATGCAGCCACCGTTCTGCTACCGCATCGCGCAAAGCAGCCTTGCTGGGAAAATGCCGATAAATCGTGCCGTGACTCACCTCAAGAAAACGAGCCACATCGACTACCGTCGCCTTTGCCGGACCGTAACGACGCAAAACCTCTTCCGCTGCGTCGAGAATCGACTCTGGTGTCAAAGCTGAATCATTCATGCTACGGGTCTTTTACCTCTTTTCACCGAAGTCCTCGCCCCGTGGAAGCCCCCGGATTCATCCGTGGGGGTAAGGGGCAGGCGAATTTATTCGCCATCAAGAAATCAGTATTCATATGAGTAACCATCCTTTTTATGAATTGCTGAACAATATTTGTGACTGATTCCGGCAACTCTACCTATCTTGGTTGAGATATCAAAACTACCAGATGCCCGACACAGAACACGACCAACATAAGTACCGATTTTTTTGCCTGTTTTAATAACAGCTTTAATAATATCGCCAGTTTGATAACCGAAATGAATTTGTTGATTTGTTCGGTGGCGTGTTGGAAATCCAAACTTATCTGTACCGCACATTTGACGAGTACCATGTCCAGTAGCTTTAATCAACAACGGCTTTACACCTTTGATAATGAGTTTTTCAGGTGTCGATTTTCCTACTACTGCCGCGTCAATCCAATGAGTTTTATCTAGTTCAAGCTTAGTTCGATTGAACTTAGTCAACCCGCCACTACCTGTCTCTACTGGTAATCCTGTAGCTTTCAATGTTTCTAACAGTTTGAACCTAGTAGCATTTACCGCAGCAGTGTCGGCTAATGGTTTCTGAGATTGGGCTAATATTTTCTTTAACTTTTCTGGTTCTTTTTTGAGAAAATCTTTGATATCTTTAGTGCCTTTCTTTTGATTACATTTTTCGCAACTTAAGGTGAGATTTGAAATTCTATTTGACCCTCCTTTAGCTCTAGCTACAATATGTTCTACTTGCAAAGGAATATCAGCTTTACCGCAGTATACGCAATTTCTACCAAACTTTTCTAGTAAATACTGGCGTGTTTCGTATCCGGCTAGCTCACCCTGTTGGTACTCTTTACCAATAATTTCACGGTTCTGCATAAGTTGCGTGTCAAACTTAACTAATTCCTGGGATACATCAGAGATTGGAGCAAATCTGATTAACTTCTTGACCCAAGTTTCGATATTGTGAACACGAGTCATCAAACTCGGTGGTAGCCACCATCCTTCCGGTCGTTTTCTGTTATCAGAACGTGGCTGGCGATAGCGAGTTTTACGATTTCTTCTTCCTCTACGTAGTTGTCTACGAGAAGTTAAAGATTCTCTTATTGCAAATCCTCTATGTTGCAGTTCAGATGCAAATACAACTTCGCCTGTTGCATCGTTGACTATCGCTATTCCTGTTGTTTTTGCTCCAGGGTCAAGCTTAATTCTTAGTGGTTGAATTGGGGCGTCTGGTCTGGATTCTTTAAGAATAATTGTGAACGGAAACCGCCTAAATACTGCCGCTTTTCCATTTCTTAAAAGTTGTCGTGCTTGCGCTGGATTGATTGGATTCTGTGGCTTTTTGTTGGTATCAATTACTAATACTTTGGACAATTGTCCCTCCTTTCGGGTAATGTTAGCTTCGATAATGTTAAAGGTCGGTAACTATCCAAACAGCACTTCCTTAACCCTTGTACAGATGTTTAACTGTTTAGTTCTAGAGCAAGGAACTAGCGCGAGCATTCCTTGGTAGGTCTTAAACTCTTGCCTTTAACGTAGTACGCGAAGTACTTAATCTGGTCAGATGGACTTTTTCAAGCCTCCGCCTTTAGGCGTGGGGTTTCTGACTATCTAGCATCGCCATTTGCCCTGGATCATAGCGATCGCCTGCCACGGCATCCAGCGGCACTGCTGCCTCAATCCGGGCAAGATCATCCTCGCTCAAGTGTAGATCCAACGCACCCAGCGCTTCATTCAAGCGATCGCGCCGCCGTGCTCCAATCAGTGGCACAATGTCGTTTCCCCGCGACAGCACCCAAGCAATTGCCACTTGGGCAACCGTCGCACTCTGTTCTTGTGCAATAAGGCGAAGGGCTTCGACCAGCGACAAGTTGCGATCCAGATTCTCTCCAGAGAAGCGTGGCAGATGTCCTCGAAAGTCTTGCGCTTGTTCAGAGCGTTCCTTCGACCAGTGACCGCTCAACAACCCTCGTGAAAGCACTCCATAAGCAGTGACAGCAATGCCCAATTCACGCACTGTTGGCAGGATGTCATTCTCAATGCTACGACTGAGGAGCGAATATTCGATCTGAAGCCAGGTGATGGGATGAATCGCATGAGCGCGCCGAATTGCATCTACCCCCGCTTCAGATAACCCAATGCGGCGAACATATCCAGCTTTCACCATTTCGCTAATCGCCCCAACGGTCTCTTCAATGGGCACCGTCGGATCGATTCGGGCTGGCTGGTAGAGGTCAATGTAATCGGTTCCCAGTCGTTTCAATGTATAGGCAAGTGAAGTCTTCACGGCTTCAGGACGACCATCGAAGCCAATAAAATTGCCGTCAGGAGACCGCAGCGCACCGAATTTGACAGCAATGAAGACATCTTCCCGCCGCCGTCCTGCTAGCGCTTCGTGTAGCAGCAGTTCATTGTGGCCCATGCCGTAAAAGTCGCCTGTATCCAGTAAGGTAACGCCTGCATCAAGCGCTGCATGAATCGTCGCAATACTTTCCGAGCGATCGGCTGGACCATAAAAATCAGACATTCCCATACAGCCAAGCCCAAGCGCCGATATTGTTGGACCGTTTTTTCCAAGTTGACGTGACAACATAGCAACTTTTCCACTGTGATGATAAAACTATCATAACGATCCAAATGACAAAAATCAATATTTGTCATTCAATACTTGTTAATACCGTCCAACAAAGTGAGCATCTGTTGAAGCAAGCCTGCAATTTGACTATCTGAAGCCATAAGCTACCCTTTCAGACTTTCCTGAAAAAATGCTGCCGTGAGCTGCGCGTTCACGAAGTGTCTCCGTTCGGCAAAGCCGTGCCGGAGGCATAGGAGAATCGCCCACTCATCCACGATCACAGTAGACCGAAAAGGGGGGCTAGTACCGCTGCGCGGAAGTCAAAAGTCAAAAGTCAAAAGTCAAAAAGCTGATTCTATGGGCTTTTCACTGCTTTGGAATGGTAGCTTTATTTCCGCCACGTTGTACTAGGGGGGATCTTTGAGGGCTCAATATGGCGTTCCCGTAACGTATTGAGGTCATTCGTTTAAGGAAGCCCACCATCAGAAAAAATTTTTTCCACCGCCACAGCCGAAGCGTGCATAAACCAAACAATTCCACCCGTATCAAATAACAGAAGCGGTTCAAACGCCAAGCGTAAAAACCAAGCGTAACGCAGATATCAAAATTACCCCAAACATCAACTCCGAGGTATTTGTCATGGACACGAAATTTATGCTGGAAATCTGCTCCCTCAAAAACTCCTCCCCCAAACATATCACCATCATCGGAGCCGGAATCGCAGGTTTAGTCGCAGCATACGAACTCGAACGCCTCGGTCACAGTGTTGATATCATGGAAGCAAGCAACCGCGTCGGTGGCAGAGTCTGGACACACCGTTTTGGTAACGAAGTTGACGCACCCTACGCAGAACTCGGAGCAATGCGTATCCCCAGCGACCACCAACATACATTACACTACATTAAGGAAATGGGACTTTCTGACAAACTATGTAAGTTTGTCACCGTATTTGAAGAGCAAAACGCCTTCATGAACATCGAAGGTAACATTTTCCGGATGAAAGATGCACCCAGATTGTTGCAAGAACGCTATCAAGGAATTTTTACCGATACCCGTTACAGTGAAAAAACCCGCCTTTTTGCAGCTTGGTTAAAAACAATCGTCGATACCATCTCCCCGGGTAACTTACGCTCAAGCTTGGAAGCTGACTTGCACTCACACTTAATGGATGAATTAGAACGTTTAGATTTAGAACCTTACTTCAGCGAAAACGGCGAAACTATCGATTTAAACTCATTTATTCAAGATAATCCTGGTTTCCGCGCTTGTTGCAGCAAAGCCTTGGATATGTTCCTAAGCGACATTATAGTTGAAACGAGCCACACTTTATTACAACTCAAAGGCGGGATGGAGCAAATTATCCACCGTTTGGTTGAATCTATCAATTCTCCAATTCAATGCAACCAACCTGTAGTAGCAATGCGGGTGCGTGAAAACTATACCGAAATTGATTATTTAGAAAACGGACAATTACAAACTCGTATTTGCGATTATGTCTTAAACACAATTCCCTTCTCGGTAATGCGGAAAATGAAATTGAGCGGATTTGATGCCAGAAAGTTGGATTCGATTCACAATACAATATATTGTCCGGCAACTAAGGTGGCATTCCACACAAAAGAAGCTTTTTGGCAACAACAAGGTATTAACGGTGGTGCATCTTTTAGCGGTGCTGGTGTTCGTCAAACATATTACCCAAGTGTGAAATTTAATCCGAATCACGGTAGCGTCATGCTCGCGAGCTATACGATTGGTGATGATGCTGATGTTTTGGGAAATATGACTGAGCAACAACGTCATGATTATGTTAAAGATGTTGTTGGTAAGGTGCATCCGGAATTGTTAGCTGAAGGTATGGTAAGTAACGTTGCTTCGATTGCTTGGGGTAATTACGAATGGAGTGCAGGTGGTTGCACCGTACATTGGGGTAATGATACTTCAGTTGAGTCGAACCATACAGTGAATTATCTCGAAGCTGCTAGACCTCAAAATAATATGTTCTTTGCTGGTGAACATTGTTCGAGATTTCCTGCTTGGTTGCAAGGTTCGATTGAGTCAGCACTTGAAGCTGTTTATGATATCGTTTCTCATGCGACAGTGAAAGTGGCAACAAATGACTCTTTGCTCGGTTCGGAATATAGCAATACTACACAAACAAAACAAAATCGCCAACTGGCTCAAGTTGCTTAATAATATTTACTCGTCTGTCGATTTATACGGCTGGTTTGAGGCGTGAATCAAAAAAAGTTTCGTGATAAAAATAAGACCAACACCAAACGATTACATTTCTGGTGTTGGTCTTGTTTTTGTATCAAATAAAAGCTCTGCCTACAAACTGAAATTTTTTCCATCATTAATATTACCCCGCATCATAAACCTTTCTCGTTGAGCTTCTTTAAGTAACGAGGCGTAAAGGAGCGTTTACCTGATTTGTGCATAAGTTTATCTCAATTCCCCCTATAAAAATAAGTAGAAGTATTTTCTTGGCTGATTTTCTGAACACATAATCTGTGCTTACACAAATCAGTTTCAGCTTGTACATTTCCAGTCGATTGTTAATCACGGGTTTAATCCAAATGACAGTTTTTCAGTTAAAACCAAAACCAGCAAAAAAAAAGTCAGCAGCTCAGCGCTTGTGGTTTTTGCATTGGCTCATGGCAAGTTTCTACCTACTGTTGTTCGCTAGTGGCTTTTACATGATGGGTTCGCCACTGATTTCCAATGGTTCGTCTGCCTACGACTTTCACAAAACTCTTGGGGTTACAGTGATGAGTCTATTGCTTGCCAGGATTTTTGTGCTGCTGATAGTTCTTCGGCACAAATACAGACGCCGTCAGCAAAAGCGTACGCATCTGTGGGTAGGAACCTTTGTGTTACATATAGCTTTGTACTTTTTTATGCTATTGGTTCCGTTGAGTGGCTATTTCGCTGCCAATGCTACGGGTGAAAACTTTATTATCTTTGGCACTGGTATTGTGTTACCAAACTTGTTTAATGTTAACAGCCAACTTGTTGAATTCATTGGTAACGCGCATTTTTGGCTAGCATACGCCTTTGTGGGTTTGATTGTCCTTCATATGGCATCTCAGAGAAGATATTTACAGGCGCAGGTACGTCGTTTGTTCAAGGCAGTTTTCCGAACAATAACAAGTCGCAGTAAGGCAACCAAAAACAAATAAGGAGCAAATGACCAAACAAGACAAAGCAGACGCACAGACTCCAAAGTCATGAGAGCTAACTCCCTGTGTGTGCCGATTTCATTGAGATATCCTTTATACCACGCTCCTGTTGACCTTGCTTTGAGCTACACTTCTCTTACGGTTGCGATTGGCTTTGCCACTGCCCCTTGGGCAATCGCCTGCAAGGGCTCGGCTCCCTTTAGAAGCATCGCCTCCAGCGGGCAGTCCGTGCGATTGGCTTTGCCACTGCCCCTTGGGCAATCGCCGCAGGCGGGCACTCCGTGCCATCGCAGTGGCGCGTCTACATTTATCTCGATAAATTTCTCTCAACATTATAGATACTGCATCTGTCTTAGGAGAGATATAATGCTATGCCTAGTGACATTTATATAAGGTTAACTGGAACCCAAAAAGACTTATACCGCTAAGTATTATTCCCAGGATTGATGCAGGATAAAGGGTGATCCGGTCATCCTAGAAATCATATTCAATACTTTGAAATAAAAAAAATGGTTGGACGACCAGAACAGAAAATGTTGAGACGCCAAAGCAGTATCCTTGCTGCAAAAAACTTCTTGGCACAAATGGATAACGGTGCAATGCCGGAAGATTTGGGGTTTATTGCCAATGCTGCTGGCGACCTCGCACTCTTTTGGCATCTGATTGGCAATCCTGAGGAGATTGCTTTAGTAGAATTACAGAGGTAGTATGAGCATCCTTTATTCATTCCCAGTATTCTAATTCATATGGGAAAAGCTTTTGTATTTGAAATTTTCAGATTTTCTCCTATTACAAACTCTCTGTAATTTTCTAATAAAAACTTGTAGCGTGTGGGGTGCGATCGCTCTTCGGGCGATCGCCTTTAAAGCCACGTAAGAAAAAGAAGTCAGCAATAGGGGGGATAACTCCGGTGCTTTTTCTCCTCTTGTATGCAAACACTCTACGCAGCTTTAACAAATTGATAACATTCTGATACAACAGTGACCATCGTTTGAGAAAATTTAGGGTATTGCCTCTTCGTTTGGATAGTTCTATGAAAAAATTAATTAAAGGTCTGCGCGAATTCCAATCTAGCTATTTTTCCACCCATCAAGAACTGTTTGAACAACTTTCTCATGGTCAAAAACCCAGGGTATTATTTATTACCTGTTCCGATTCGCGTATCGATCCAAACCTGATTACACAAGCTCAGCTGGGTGAATTGTTTGTCATCCGCAATGCTGGCAACATTATTCCACCATTTGGCGCAACCAATGGGGGTGAGGGGGCAACAATTGAATATGCTGTTCAAGCATTAGATATTCGACAAATTATTGTCTGTGGTCACTCCCATTGCGGCGCAATGAAAGGGTTAATGAAGTTAGACAGCCTGCGAGAGGAAATGCCGCTTGTGCATGACTGGCTCAAGTACGCACAGGCTACCCGACGGCTGGTTCTAGACCACTACAGCCAATACTCGGGGGAAGAACTGTTAGAAATCATTATTGCCGAGAATATACTCACGCAAATCGAAAATTTGCGGACGTATCCGGTGATCCGCTCTAAGCTCTACCAAAGACAACTCAATATTTATGCTTGGATTTATCAAATTGAGACAGGAGAAGTTTTGGCATACGATCCACAAAAGCATGGCTATGTCTTGCTTCACAACCAAGTGACACCATCGGAGATAGATGAGATACCAATAAGCCCGCTTGCAAATGGCAATGGCGACTATTCTACCAAAACTCAGCCTGAGGCGTCTCAACCAAGCGACGAACTCGCGGTCAGAATAGATCAAGGGTTTCCAATGACATCGCTTTCTCCAGAGCAAATGGAGCGAATTTATCGAGGATCTCGGGTAAAAAAGTGAAAGGGTAGAGTATGAGGTGTAGTTTGAACCCTCCCCGCGCTAAAGCGACGGGGATTCACGCCACATCCACATCTAGCTTGTCGCCCTTTCTGGCTATCTGGCTAGAGATTAGCAGCTTGTTGGAAACCCGCTCTGAGGAAGAATCAGACTGCCTGCGTTCGGACTTGCCTATTTGCTTGCGGGTTAAATAACGTTGATACGCCTCCAACAAGGCTGGTTCCAGCCTCAGATACTCGGTTTGAGCATCTTGCAATACCAACTTCTCCTGATTGACTGATCTACTCAAAAACGCGCTAAATAAATCACGCTGATGCTCTGGGATACCCGTTACATCGCGGTGAACTCGTTCTGACAAGGATTTTTTGATGCGCGTCCCGTCCAAATGAGTTTGAGATAACGCAGTTGATGAAGTAGAGAACTTTGTGAACGAACCCCCGGCTCTCTCAGCCTTGAGCTTCAATTCTGATTGAACAAAACCGGGGGACTTGGCAGATATTGCTTTGCCATAGCGCTTCTGCCATCCCTTCACCGATACGTTCTCGGTCTTAATATCTTTGCCGTGCCTCAATATCTCGTTGACAATACAACGATTTTGAGACTTAGCGTAAGCAGTTTTACGCCGTTCTAGTTCACGTTTCTTTTGTGCAGCTTTGTGGTAATTGGCAGATTTTTTCCAATTCCGCTTCCCTTTCTTGTTTTTGCCTTTTTTAACAACGGTCTTGCGTCCCTTCCTTGCCTTGAAGTTTGGTTCAAAGTTGTCTGGATTGCTGACACGTTGAGAGCGCTGCATCTTTCTTTGCATTGCCGCTATTTCTTTTTGAAAAGTGGGGACATTTTCAGCAAAGGGTAGCAAGTCAGCATGATTATCACCAACAAAAGCAATGTTACTGATGTTAAGGTCTAAGCCAATCAAACCATCAGAAACATAGTTCCTAGTACATAGGTAAGGCAATCCTTCATTAACTAGCTGGCAGTACCAACGACGCTTACCATTTAAAATACGCCACAACAAGCGAACGTACTTAATTGGGGATTCAAGCCCATGCTTAATGACTGGGTTAGTCAGGTCAATAATTGGCGCTATTCTAAGGTTGCCCCATACCAAACAATCATCTTTCCATCTCAAACCTTGCTTGTTAGTCTTGCCTTCTAGTGAGCGGAACCGACTTGGTACTTTGTACCGCACGCCCGACGCCACACCCAACATAACTCGTTCACTTGCCTTAAATGCCCGTGTAGCTAGTTTCTGTTGAGTATTAGAGTCTATTTTTTCAGCTATCCATTTAGAATTCTTACTCGTTATTGTGGCGAAAGCATGCAAGTCATATTCTGAGTATCTGTATTGCTCTGTTGCTTTCTTGAAAGCTTCACACCGTTCTTTCTTCTTAGTTCTAGAAATCTTCTTGGCAGTCTTATATAGCTCGGAGTTGCGAACTAACTTTAATCGCTTCATCGCTTCATTTAAGCAAGCATTATATAACTGCCTTCCTGCTTGAAAGCGAGAGAGTAACTCTGCTTCCTGCTTACTGTTCACAATTAATGGTACTTCTGTTATGAACGATGAAGTTGTACTCCGAGCCAATTAAATCACCTCCTTATTTATTTGTTAAACTATATCTAGTATATACGACATAACTAGATATGATAATAAAAAAAAGGACAAAAAAGATTAAAAAATATACCGATATTGCATGAATAAGTTAAAACAAAAAGAACTGTAGTTTTAACTCCGTCGGCGTGGCAGATATTGCAAGACGTTGCAAAAAACCGTAATACAAGCGTTAGTGAAGTTATAGAGTCATTAGCAAGAAAGATGGAAGGCTGATAAATCAGCCGGGTCGCATTTCCACCCCGATATAAATAACGTGAATCCATCAATTCATTTAATTTCTTGATAGATTCACTTCGGGGCTACCATGCTCCCGCGCTATTTTAGGTGTAGAGGGGGCAGTTGTCTTGCTTTGTTCATTCGTTTGTGAAATGAAATGACTTTTAGCAAGATAGCTTTGTTGCCTTTGACACTCCCACGCCTTTAGTTATCTGTTTTTTGCTAAAAGTTTCCTCCACTACCAACGGGTTCCGCTTTCTCGACTGAGCTCTCGTTTAATCCTAAAGTCAATTGCAGAGGAGTCCGTGATGGGTATGCCTTCACCACCTGTCGATAGACCTCATAGTTAGTAGGTAGCGTCCTCTGTTGCTCACCCACTCTATAGTTCAGTTCGTACTTCACACTTTTTAATAATTCGGGGTTGCTTGCCTGTTGAAGTTTTTTGCGTTGTTCGACTTCATCAACTGATGGTCGCGGCGGCAAAGCGGGCCACCATAAACCCTTGTCATCAGGACCAGTGACTGCCCCAGATGGCTTTAAGCCATTGCGATTCAGCAAAGAAGTGGTAGCAAAAGTTTCAAACCGCGCTAAATTTTCATTGGCTAGGTCGTCGGCAACCTTTATTTGCCAGGTATAAGTAGTAAGCGCTGTGGCTTCATATTGGTCAGTGGTTAGGGTGCTGCAACTGGTAAGTGTGAGCGTGGTCAGTACAGCGACTGTTGGGAACAAAAATATTAGCTTTCGCATTATCCTTTTCCTCTGTAACTAGCTTTCTTGAGACTAGACTAAGTTACGGTATGACGCAGGCATTAAGCATGGTCTGCGTTACGCCGAAGCGATCAGCTACGCTGGTGCCCGTAGGCAATCGCCCTTATTCGTACCGACGTCTTAGAAGCTGAGAAACGCTATCATTGGAGCTAATTCAATCATCGTATTTCTGTTACTAACCAAACTACGGCGGGTTTTCCCATGCTTCTAAACGTCGATGCTCATCTTCCGTTTAAGCGTTCTCTAGTCTATGCTGCTTACCGGGACAAGCTCATCGACTTGGTACCCTATATGTCTTCGGTGCAACAAATTAAGTTCATATCAAGTAAAAAGGAAGACGGACTACTGCATTTGGTATACGAGTGGCATGGCGGTGCAAAGATTCCTAAGGTAGCGCGTAGTTTTCTTAGCGAGGACTTGCTCGTGTGGACCGAGGAGCAAGTCTGGAATGAATCTGATTTTACGACTCAGTGGCGTATCAAGACCCACTTTTTCACAGAAGCAGTTTACTGTGTTGGCAAAAATAGCTTTTTGGAAGACGGTAGCGGCACTCTCATTGAAAGCCGGGGGGAACTCCAAATTGACCCGCACCAAATCAAAGGCACACCGCAACTGTTGACAGCAGCAATTGCTCGTATTGTTGAGGACTCACTGGCTAAGCAGGTTACACCTAATTTTTTACAAATGTGCGAGGGAATTCGTCAATACTTGGAAAAGATCAGAGTTTAGAAGGCGATCAAAAGGAGGCACTGCGCTACAACCAGCAATCGCCGTTCGCGCAGCGTGTCCCGAAGGGACTCACGCGAGTGGGTGTCTTATCGGACAAAGCGTCGCGCCTACAAGTTGCACTTTTTATGGGCGGGAGTTCTTACAGGAAATCGGTTTACAGCGCTTTTCAAGTAAATAAACCACGCTTTAGGGGCTGTTGTGTGCCCATTGGTGTCAATTTAAGCTAAAACCCTTCTAAAATCTCGTTTCCAGGTTTCACCTGGAAATGCCCTTGAAGCGGCTCTGCCGCTCTTAAGGCAGAGCCTCCTAAGGCTGCATTCCCAGCCTGAGGCTGGGAACGAGGCAAGATGAGAGTTTAGGAGGCTATCCGCTAAACACTGGACAAAACTAGACATAAGCATCCGAATAAATACAAAAAAAAGGAGAGCCACTTGGGCAGCTCTCCAGATCATCAGGGTGCATCTACTTAGCATAATATATCATTTTTGCCCTGAGGGGTGTCACCCCTCTTTTATGATGTTTTGCTAAAGATACTGTAAAGAAGTTTCCAAGAAAACACTTAGTGGAACCTGTAGAGACGTTGCAGCAACGTCTCTACAGAATTTAGCCATTGAGCTTCTTTTCCACCAATTGGTTAGTCAGTTTGGGTTCAGCAAGTTTGTTGGTCTTTTTCAGAACCTGTCCGACAAAGAAGCCTTTGAGGTTGGTATTACCGTTGCGGAACTTTTCTAGTTCTTTGGGATTTGCAGCCATCACTTCATCGATGATCGATTCTAGTACACTGGGATCAGTGATCAGTTCCTTGCCTTTAAATAATTCCTCAGGAGAACGACCGTCCAGCAACTCTGGAAGCTTCTCTTTGGCTATGGCGTTGCTGATTTTCCCGTTTTCAATCCGAGTGATCACATCAGCCAGATTGGTCGGTGTTAGGGCAATTTCGGTGATGTTGAGTTTATTTTTGTTGAGGTAGGCGGCGACATCCTGAGTAATCCAGTTAGCAGCAGCTTTGGGATTTGCGCCAGCAGCAATCACCGCTTCAAAATACTCAGCAACGGAACGTTCTTCTGTCAACACCCGTGCATCATATGCTGTCAACCCCAACTCATTTTCATAATGATGGCGTTTTTGTGCGGGTCGTTCAGGAAGTTGACTGCGCCACTCTTCTAATTGTTCATCTGAAACCTCAATCGGCGCTAAATCTGGTTCGGGGAAGTAGCGATAATCGCTAGAACCTTCCTTAACCCGCATACTAATTGTGCGTTGAGAGCCTTCTTCCCACAGACGAGTTTCTTGTATAATACGTTCGCCAGCTTCTACAGCTGCGATTTGCCGCTCAATTTCGTATTCAATCGCCCGTTGGATGGCGTTGAACGAATTCATGTTTTTGATTTCTACCTTTGTGCCAAATTCCTTTTGTCCTATAGGACGTACGGAGATGTTGACATCGCAGCGAAGAGAACCTTCTTGCATATTGCCATCACTGACGCCGAGATAGCGTACAATGCGGCGCAATTCTTGAGCATACTCAGCGGCTTCTTGTCCAGAACGCAAATCGGGTTCCGAGACAATTTCCACCAACGGTACACCTGCCCGATTGTAATCTACCAGAGAGTAGGTGGAACCGGAAAGGCGATCGCTCCCCGCGTGTACCAATTTGCCGGCATCTTCCTCCATATGCAGGCGTGTGATGCCAATCCTTTTGCGAACGGGGTTACCGTCAGCATCTACCAATTCAATTTCTAACCAGCCATGTTCAGCAATGGGCAGGTCATACTGAGAAATTTGGTAATTTTTGGGTAAGTCAGGATAAAAATACTGCTTGCGGTCAAACTTGCTATATTTAGCGATTTGGCAATTGAGGGCTAAACCCGCTTTCACAGCGTATTCTAGAACTTTTTCATTAAGTACCGGCAACACACCAGGCAAACCCATGCAAACCGGGTCAATGTTAGTATTGGGGTCACCACCAAATGCCGTAGAGCTAGAAGAGAAAATCTTGGTGTTGGTACTCAGCTGACAATGGGTTTCCAGACCAATAATCGCCTCGTACTCAGTTTTTACTAAAGCAGCAGAAGTCATAAAATTACAAATTGGGCATAATCCTTCTTCAGGGTACTATTTTAGCTTTGTTGCGACTTGCCCTCGATGATGTCAGCGGTACGTTTTACCCCATTGACTTTGCTGATAGCAGTTTGTATGCGGCGGGCGTTTTGACGATAGGAATCATTCGTTAACACTTTTTGGATGGCAGTCTTTAAGCGATCGCGATTAAAATCCTTCAGGGAAATAAACTCACCTGCTCCCACCCATGCTACCCTGGCGGCAACTCCTGGCTGGTCATCTCCAATGGGAATTGCCACCATCGGTACTCCTGCACTCAGGGATTCTAACACTGAATTTAAGCCTGCATGGGTGATAAAAAGACTGGCGCGTTTGAGCAGTTCCAGTTGTGGGGCGTACTTGACAACTATTGGTGAACCTGGCAATTCGCCCAAAGCTTCAGCATTCAAAGCACCACCTAAAGACATGACCAGTTGTACATCCAAACCATCACAGGCGGCGGCAATTCCTTGAAAAACTTCTACAAAACGATTTTTCAGCGTTCCCATTGAAGCATAGATCAGGGGACGTTCATCCAATTTGTCGTAGGGAAAATCTACTCTTTTGCGTGCGTTTGGGTTGATGAAAGGTCCAGTGTAGTGAAAACACTTTGGCAAAGCGAGTCGGGGAAAATCAAACTCAGCTGGTTGTTGGCTAATTTGCGCTTCTTTCGACCAGACATCAGTGAGTTGAGAATAGAGAGGCAAATTCCACTGCTTGCGGTAGGTTTGGATGGTTTTGAAACCCCGTGATAAGAGCAGGTTCAACAGCGTGTAAGTCATTTGGTTACGCCACTGCGCCCACCATACAGGCTTAGGACTCCAGGTTGTGACCAACGGTGGCACATTGGGTTCTGGATTCATCATCAAAGCATTGCAGATTGTGACAAAGGGAATGCCTAGATAATCGGCAATAGTACCGCCTTCTGGGGAAGCTTGATCCACAAGCATTGCATCGATGTTAGCTTCTCTAATAACATCTGGAGCATTTCGCAGCCTGATGTCTACTAATTCTGTAAATGTCGTCACAGTGAATTTAAAGGCATCTAAACCGCTTAATTCCCCATCTATTTCCTGTAATTGTTGGGTTTTTCCCAAAGGAAATTCATCAGGGGCGATTGCCCGAAATTCTATTCCTGCTGCTTGTGCAGAAGCTTGAGCATCCAGAACGTTAATCAGTGTTACACGATGACCCCGTTGCTGGAGTTCCTGTGCCAATGCCATCATGGGATTGAGATGACCAGGAACTCCCGGACAGATGATACCAAAGTGGGTCATGTTCGTCTATTTTCCTTTGGGAGTGGGGGTTTAAGAGATACGTTCGCCGTTTCTGCCCTCACTTGTGACATGAGTTAAGGTGCTTAGGTCGTTCGGGTCAACGTCATAGGCAGCACCAAAACCAATCACAAAGCGACCTTTGCTGGGCGTAAGTTTAAAAATGCGAAAGTCTGGTAAATCGCGCAATAGCTGAATAATTTCTCCGAAACGCGCTTCAAAGCTGTCAACAATTTGATTCCATAACTCTGTATCGCGTTCGACTAAGGTCGCTGTACAGTCAAAGGTTAGACGACGACGCGCAAAGATTTGCTTAGTTTGAGATTCCTCTTCTATGAATAACACACTCACCTTGGGAACTGCATAGAGATTTTGAGTGTGGGTAGAAAGACCACTGACATAGATGTAAATATTTTTGGTTTCATCTATGACAAAAGGAGCATAGCTCGCATTGGGAATGTTATCTGCACTCACGGTGCTGATAACAACACTTTGAAACAAGTCGGTGAAGCTTTGATAGGCGGCGAGGGCGGTTTCAAATTGAGACATAGAAGAACCTTTTCGTGATAGTAGGTTGGGCAAACCCGTGGGGAAACCCAACGTTGTTTGTTGGGTTTCGTAGCCTCAACTCAACCTACTACGCAAATTGGTATCAGTCAAAGCGGGTAAAATAATAATTATTGAGTATCTTGAAGAATGCTATCCTCAACCAGCACTTTTACCTATACATACTTTAGTACATACTTTAGCACGAGCTTATGTACGCCAAATAGCACTTTTGGTAGCCTGTCAGGGTTCTCTCGTTGAGCGGCAAGCCCATGCCTAAAAGGCAGGGGCTTGCTGGTTGACTCACCTGACCAGACTACTCGTTTAAGGCAAGAGTTAAAAAACCCACTTCAAGATGCTTGCTAGTCTTGAACTCTGGAACTGGACGATTAAACAGGCTTACGGAGAATAAACCAGTGTCGTTTGGAAAGTACCGACCTTAAACAAAGTCGAAGCAAACATTACCTGTAACAAGGATGCAGAAATGCAAAATTACGTATTTGTTTTAGACACCAACAAACAACCTCTCAATCCAATTCCTCCAGCACGAGCCAGAGAACTGCTTACAAAACAAAAAGCTGCCGTATTTAGGATGTATCCATTTACGATTATCCTCAGACACGCGGTATCAAATCCAGTCTTAAAGCAGTTGACCATCAAGTTAGATCCTGGTAGCAGAGTTACTGGGATTGCGGTTCTAGATGGAGAAAATGTTATCTGGATTGCTGAGTTAGAACATCGGGGATGGCAAATCAAAGATTCATTGCTGTCTAGACGTTCCTTACGTCGCAGTCGCAGAAATCGCAAAACACGGTATCGTCAACCACGATTCAATAATCGCAAACGCAAAGAGGGATGGCTTGCCCCATCATTAATGCATCGTATTCTCACTGTTGATACCTGGGTAAAGCGGCTTTGTTTGTATTCTCCCATTACTCAAATGGCAATGGAGTTAGTCAAGTTTGATACCCAAAAGATGCAGAACCCAGAGATTGACGGTGTTGAGTATCAACAAGGTGAACTAGCTGGGTACGAGGTACGGGAATATTTACTTGAAAAATGGGGACGTAAGTGCGCTTACTGCGACAAAAAAGGCGTACCGCTTCAGATAGAGCATATTCATCCTAGAGCGAAAGGAGGTAGTAACAGAGTAAGCAATCTAACTTTGTCTTGTGAGCGATGCAACACCAAGAAAGGAACCAAATCTATAGACGAGTTTCTTTTCAAAGATGGTTCTAGATTGGAAAAAATAAAGCGTCAGGCTAAACAACCATTAAAAGATGCAACCGCAGTCAATGCAACTCGCTTTTGCTTGTTCCGTACCTTAAAAAACGTCCTACCTACAATGACTGGGACGGGCGCACGAACGGTGGGCAACCGAACAAGGCTTGAACTGCCCAAACACCATTGGGTTGATGCAGCTTGTGTCGGGGAAGTTGAGAAGTTGAATCTGTTGACTCAACAGCCATTGCAGATTAAATGTACTGGTTGGGGAACTCGTCAAATGTGCGGAACTGACAAATACGGCTTCCCTACTCGACATCGCGAACGCAAGCAAGTTCATTTTGGCTTCAAAACTGGCGACATCATAAAAGCTGTTGTCACTTCTGGAAAGAAGGTTGGCAGATATATTGGTCGCGTGTTATGCCGCAAGACTGGTAGTTTTGATATCGCCACCAAAACTCAGCGAGTACAAGGCATCAGTTACAGGTTTTGCACACCAATTCATCAAAAGGATGGTTACTCATATGCATTCTAGGATATTTAGACGGCGAATAAATTCGCCTATGGCTTCCTCCCCATGTTTAGAAAACAGGGGCTTCCGCCACGAGGAGGTTCGGTGATATTCATCCTTTGAACATCATGAGAGTCCGTAAATATCTAACATCAGTGATAGGTCTTAATCATTTGAGGTCAATTTATCTCAAGAATGAGGTTAATGATGGTAGATGTAAAATATTTGACGATGGAAGAGCTTGAAGCGGGATTAGACGAGATTCGCCAGTCACCCAAAGATAAGGGCGTGTTGGAGTTGATTGTACGACGGCCGCAGACTGGTGAGCGGGAGGTCTTGGAAGAAGGTGAACTTGATCTGGTAGAAGGTCTCGTAGGTGACAATTGGAGAACCCGTGGCAGTTCTCGTACATCTGATGGATCGTCTCATCCTGATATGCAACTTAATATCATGAATTCCCGTGTGATTGCCCTTGTGGCACAAGATAAAAATCGATGGCAACTGGCAGGAGATCAGCTTTTTATTGATATAGATTTGAGCGCTGAAAATTTACCAGCAGGAACCCAATTGGCTTTCGGCTCAGCTGTAATTGAAGTTACTAATCAACCTCATAACGGCTGTAAAAAATTTGTAGCACGTTTTGGGCTGGATGCAATGAAATTTGTCAATTCACCTGTGGGAAAACAGCTTCGTCTGCGTGGCATCAATGCTAAGGTCGTTCAACCTGGCGTGATTCGGGTTGGTGATATTGTTTCTTGCCTTTACTAGGTTTTGAAGCGTTTATCTACGGGAATCTGATAGCCGTTGGCGAGACGATTAGTCATATTTGCAGTAGCAGCGATCGCCATTAATTCACCAAACATCTGATCATTCATACTGCTGCTGTGTGTGAAGCGATCCAATATTCACAGCCATTAGTCACACTCACAGCGATGTGGCGATTGCCCTTTTGGCACTGTGCTGCGCGCAATGGTCTTATTTTGCTTTCTTTACATTTCTTTAGAAACAGTCTCTAAGTAGATGTTCATGTATTTTTTTATATTATTAAAAACAAATTTCAGAGAATTTACTTATATAAATTTGCGGAAGTTGCATTGTCACAAATGTAGGTTGTTTTGGAAGACATGAAACAATCAGGGGTTTTTTGTCTTCAAGTTACTAAAAAATTGGTGATTTAAATTCATATGAGGTAACAATGAAAGCACTCAAGGTACTGACTACGACTTTTATCGGTATTGGATCTGTGCTGGCGAGTTTACCTGCTCAGGCAGAATTGGCACCCCAAGCCGTTATCAATGCAGTATATACTGGAATCCAGCACATTCACGGTTATCAAGCGACACCAAGATTAATTTGGGGTGTTGCTCATGGTTCTCGCGGTGGTTGCGGACCTCTTTATAGTAGTCAATATTGCAAACGCAACCACACTGTCTACATCACCACAAGAGATATCAGGATGGCATACCAGTACGGAGATGCTGCCTTAGCTTATATTGTTGGACATGAATATGCCCATGCTATGCAAACTGTATATGGATTTCAACCCAGTGTGACACCTATATCAGAACTTCAAGCGGATTGTTTGGCAGGAGTTTATTTGGGGTTGATTCCCAATATTGCTCTTGATAAACGGGATATTTTAGAGATTGCAACCCTAGCTCATCGAATTGGGGATTACCAATGGGGCAATAAGCACCATCATGGCACACCAGAACAACGCGTTAGAGCTGTTGTTCAAGGTATGCAAGGTGCCGTCAAGGGAAGTGGTGTGCGTGTCTGCCGTGTTCGGAGAGTGTAACGGAGAATAATAAAGCCTTAACGCCTATTGAGACAGACTACTAGTCACTCTCGGTTGGTCTAGGTAGCCATAAACTAGCTTAGAAACTTGACTAATAAAAACTCTTGCTCTGGTGTCACCAAAAGGTCTTTTCACCAAAATGCCTGCTAAGTAACGCTTACCGGATGGCAACTCGATGATACCTGCATCCCCAAGGAGAACTCCCAAAGTTCCAGTTTTATGAGCAATGACCGCACCTTTACCAAGACCGGCTGGTAGCAACCTTCTGTTCTCAACACGACGCATGATGCCCAAAGCCTGGGAGCGGCTTCTATCACTCAGCAATTTATTATTAGTAATCAACGCTGACAGTCTTACCAGGTCTTTGGGGCTGGTCGTATTAGTTCCCTTAAAGTCACCTAATAGATTGCGAATCACAGTGTTTTGCAGTCCCCAACTACGAAACCGCTGATTTAACTTAGCCTTACCACCTAAACGGTCAATAATCATATTTGTAGCGGTATTGTCACTGATAGTAATCATCTTGGTGGCGGTGTCTAACACACTCAGTCGCGTTCCCACTGGTTTGTATTGCAAGACTCCGGAACCTGCAGCTTCGGCTTTCAAATCACGTCGCAGCACTAAGGTTTCATTCAGCTTAATTCTGCCAGCATCAACTTCCTCAAACAAAGCAACCAAAATGGGAAACTTAATGGTGCTAGCAGCTGGAAATATCTTCTCTCCATTGAAGTCCAAATAATTGCCTGTATCCAAGTCTAGGAAAAAGATTCCAGGCGAGAGAAAGCTGTAACGAGCGATCAATGTTTTGAGTTGAGAGTTTAGCTGCAACAATTCCTTACCCAAGGGGACAACCCCAGCAAAGGTCGAAATATTGCGGATTTGCACGGGAATTTGTTCTTCTTCAGATTTGGTGTCTATAACTTTGACTTGCGAATCATTTAAGGCTGCACGTTCAATTGAGGAGAATTTCACGATCCAGTGTGACGAAGAATCTCCTTGAATCAGTAATTTTTCGGGCGATACTGTGTAGCCAGGTGCTAATTCAACAACCAATCTCGTTGTTTGGGAGTCAACTTGTCCCAAACGAATCTCCCGAACTGCTGATCCAAGAGTTTTACGGACTGTGTTGTCGTCTAGATTAGTTGTTCCTGGTAGATCAATGACAAGTCTTGTCGGGTTATTAATTAAAAAAGCTTTTGGTTGTACTCCAGAATCAGTTGTTATATCTAGTTGATTTTGAACAGGGTCGAAATACCAAGATTGCAAGCGAGCTGCTTTGACTGGAGAAGATAACAGTAGAATACTGGCGACACTAACTAACAGAAAGCTAAATCTCATCAGTGTGATTTTTGTGAGCGATAGTAGAATTTGCTTGCACAAATCTTCCAGATTTTTCTAGTCTTGTCCGGAAAAAAACTGCACGAGATTGTAATTATTGCTATTTTAGTTGTGTTGCCGCAAGTGACCTTAGTAACAAATCACTGAATTGCGGCAAGTGCAGCCTCAATTAACAACGGCTTATCCAAACTCAAGGTTCCGTTGGGAACATTTTGTCGGATATAGGAGTCATTGACAAAGTAGTTCCTGTCGGGTTGTTATCCATAACGAATTAAACAAGGAACGGCAACTGTAATATCTAGGGAGATGTGTTGTATTAATTCTGGTAAATTAACTACAGAAAAACCCCCATCCTGCGTTCTGGGAAATCTCTCAAGAATTAGGAGATTACTTTGGAGTGAGGGTATTTATGATAAATAAGCCTTTTACAAAAGTTAAGAAGAAGAAAAATGAAACCACAGATGAACACAGATGAACACAGATAAATTATCCGTGTGTATCTGTATGCATCTGTGGTTTTAAATATCGTTATCTGACTTTTACAAAAAGTCGAACGATTAACTGAACTTTGTATTAGGCACTTAAATGGCGCGAGAAAATCTTTTCTCTTGTTTTGTTGTATGCATATCAAAGAGGACAGCAATGTTTCTTATCAGTAATCTGCCAATTTCTGTGACACTGATATGGTTCTTTGATAGCCTAACCAGTCCATCTGCTTCTAGATGCTTTAACGCCTCTAGTTCCTGAGAGAAATAGTCGTCAAAACAAATATGGTACTTGTCTTCAATGTCTTGCTTATACAGTTGAAAGTGACACATGATGCTCATGATGACATCCCGCCTAAGAATATCATCCCAACTGAGTTTGATACCTTTACTAATCGGTAGGATATCTGTATCAATTGCTTGATAGTAATCGCTTAATTGCTTGTGGTTTTGGGCGTAGGTATCTTCTAGCATACTGATGGATGTGGCACCAAAACCAAAGAGTTCTGCTTGCGGCTGAGTTGTGTAGCCTTGGAAGTTGCGTTTTAGGGCGCGATCGCCTTGGGCAATTGCCAATTCATCATTGGATTTGGCAAAATGATCCATACCTATGAATAAATATTGGTGAGTTGTCAACTCCTCAACAGTCATCTTGAGAATTTCTAACTTTTCCTGCGCTGGGGGTAGTGCTTCCAGTGGTATATTTTTTTGCACTGGTTTCAGCCAGGGTACATAGGCAAAGTTAAAAACAGCAATCCTGTCTGGGTCTAATTCAATGGTCTTTTTGACTGTATCGCGAAAAGTCTGGACAGTTTGATAGGGTAGACCGTAAATCAGGTCTACATTCACGCTTTCAAACTTCGCTTCTTTAATCCAGCCCATCACATCAAACAGCATTTCTTCTGGCTGAATGCGATTCACTGCAACTTGAACTTCACGATTAAAATCCTGAATACCAAAACTAATTCGGTTAAACCCAATCTCTCTGAGAAAGAAAATGTAATTTTTATCGATGTAGCGGGGATTAATTTCAATAGAGATTTCTGCTGTGGGGCTGAGTGTGAAGTGTTGATTGATATTTGTCCATAAACGTTCCACTTGTTCACGGCTCAAATAATTAGGAGTTCCACCACCCCAGTGAATCTGAACCACTTTCCTATCTGAATCAATTAAGCTTGCTGTTTTCCTAATGTCTCGAACCAGATACTCCAAATATGGTTTAGCAATATTCTTGTTGTTTGAAATCACTACATTGCAACCGCAAAAATAGCAAGCACTTTGGCAGAAGGGTATGTGGAAATACAAAGACAGGGGAGTTTTCCTTTGATTCGAGGCGGCGATCGCAGTTTGAAAATCTGTGTGAGTAAACGCTTCGGTTAACTCTGTAGCGGGTGGGTAACTCGTGTATCTGGGTGCAGGAGTATCGTACTTCTTGATGATATCGAAATCAAACTTGACACCAGGAATTTGAAAAACCATCGAGGTTGCTTCCAATAAAATGAATGTATGTAGGATACGAAAGTAGCAATGGATGTCACTGAATATAGCGCTTCTTGTTCGTATTTAATAAACAAGAGTGCAAAAGTCAAAGAAAGGAGAAAATTAAACCACAGATGGACACCGATGGACACAGATAATTTATCTGTATTACTCCCTTATCGGTACAAGATTACTTATCTTTTCCTTGGCGTTCTTGGCGTCTAAAGCCCTTTGGGCATGCGCCTTCGGCGTAGGGCGCTTCGTTAATAGGTAATCTTCGAGCGTGACAGAAGTAATTCATGTGGCTCTGTGGTTCTAAATATCCATTCATCAGACTTTTGCAAAAAGTCTAATTAAGAACTGCTATAAATCATCCGCGATATCCAGTTACAAAATCCGTTACTGATGCACCTTGATAAACGCTGTCTCACCCGTCTAGAGGTGATTCTCAATAAAATTTCTAAGCTTTACTGAGTTCGGTGTTACCGGGGTTATTATTAGTATTAGTCAAGCTATTGAACATGACTTGACCGATGAGTTTGATGAGAGTTTCTTCCAATTCCTTCGCCATCTGCATATTCAGTCGAAACGCGTGGTTTGCTTCCGCAACAATGCGGTCTGCGGTTGCATCATTTATTGGCAATGAATCTAATGCTTGACGGTACTTGTCCTTAAATGCTTTTTTGTCTGGAATTTGCTCAAAATTGTAGAAAGATGTGCCTTCATATCCAGAAAGCTTCAAAACTGATTGAGCAACTTTTTGCAACATCTGACCACCAGACAAATCGCCCATGTAGCGGGTATAAGCATGACCTATCAATAACTGTGGTTCTTTTGCGGACAGTTCACGGATGCGGCTGACGTAAGCCAGGGTGGCTTTTGCAGGTGTGATTTGCCCTCTCCAGTTGTGAGAGTAATAAAACTCTAAGTCTTTCTCCAAATGAGCTTTGCGATTGAGTTCTCTGAAATATACCGCACTGATTAAAGAATGGTCTTTATGATGCTCTAATGCTGCTTCCAGTTCGCTATAGATGTAATACAAGTTACCTAAAAATTTTGCAAAGCAGTTTCTATCGACAACTCCTTTGACAAAACATTTCATGAATCCCATGTTTTCAATTGCTGTATGAGCTTGTTGCGTTCCACAGCGAAGTTTTTCAGCTAGATTGCTACTCATTGTTAAAGCGGTTCTCGTCCAAGTAAGATACGTACCCAACACCCATAAGGTTTGGAGTTACCGAATTTTAGGACTTTCGCAGGATTCCCCTTGTCAGACTATCTCTTTTGTAGTAAGCGCTTACTACGAACTCTTCAAATCAAAATTGATAGACTACTCCTGCCTAAATAAGCATTTTTTCACTGGCTGTAGGAGTCGTTCACCGTTAACGTCAGAGTTAGGGGGAGATAGCAATTTTGGGTTTAGAGCAGAACTTAGCCAGCAACTACCACTGCTAATGTCTCTCCAAACCACGTTGATGACCACTTAAACTATTTAACTATCAAATAGTTGTATAACCATAAATTCATTCATATTTATTCATATTTTCCCGATACTCCATCCAAACGCAAATCAGTTTTGAAAACTATTTTAAATAATTTTACTTTTGGTAGATTTTAATTATTATTCATGCTTATATAGCTTTAAAAAGATACATTAATTGAACGATTCTCATGGCTAAGTCTCTTCAAACCTCAGAGCCTGAGTTGCTTAAGCCAGGTGTGAAAGCGCCTGTGCAGGAAACATTGTTAACGCCCCGGTTTTACACAACTGACTTTGAGGCTGTAGCGCAGTTGGATATTTCGGCGCATGAGCCTGAGTTGCGGGCTATTGTGGATGAGTTGCGGGCTGACTATAACCGCCATCACTTTGTGCGTGATTCCGAGTTTGAGCAGAGTTGGGAACATATTGATGGGGAAACACGCCGCGCTTTTATTGACTTTTTGGAACGTTCATGCACTTCGGAGTTTTCCGGGTTTCTGCTGTTTAAAGAGTTATCGCGCAGACTGAAAAACCGGAACCCCATTTTGGCAGAAGCTTTTCATTGTATGGCGCGGGATGAAGCACGTCATGCTGGATTTCTCAATAAAGCAATGTCAGACTTTAATCTCTCGCTGGACTTGAGTTATCTCACAAAAAATCGTACTTACACCTTCTTTCCACCAGAATGGATTATCTACACAGTTTACCTATCTGAGAAAATTGGCTACTGGCGTTACATCATCATGTTCCGTCACCTAGAGTCATATCCAGAAAACCGATTCTATCCCCTCTTCCGGTATTTCGAGAGTTGGTGTCAGGATGAGAATCGACATGGAGATTTCTTTAAGGCGCTGTTGCGATCGCAACCTCAATTGTGGAATAACTGGAAAGCACGTTTGTGGGTGCGATTTTTCCTGTTGTCTGTGTTTGCTACCCACACTTTGACAGTGCTTGAACGAGTCTCATTTTATCGCTCTGTTGGTATTAATCCATACGAGTACAACATTCAAGTCATTGAAAACACAAATGAAACCGCAGCACGGGCATTTCCTGTGATACTGGATACAGAACACCCAGAGTTTTTCCGGCGACTCGAAGAGTGTTCCGATATTAATCTCAAGCTGGCAGAGATTAACAGCAGCAATAGTCCAAAGATTGTTAAGTTCTTCCAAAAATTACCCTTGATACTTTCAATAGTCGGGCATCTGTTACGGCTTTACCTCATCAAGCCGATTGATACTGAATTATTTAGGGAAGCAGTTTATTAACAGTTACCAGTTATCAGTTATCAGTTATCGGTAGATCTCCTGCAAAAGTCGATTTTTTGAATATCAAACCACAGATGGACACAGATGGACACAGATAATTAACTAGTGTTTGTCTGCGTCCAAAGCTCGTGTATCTGCGGTTTAAAATACCCTTAAATTGGATTTTTGCAAGAAATCTAGTTATCAGTTTCATCCTCCGGGGGAAATACCACACCAATTGAACCGTTCGTCGTCAGACGTGCCGTAGGCATAAGCGTTGGTGTCAGTACAACCACACCAGCCCGCAGGCGTCACTGCGGCTGGTACTGTTCACTGTTTTAAATGGGAACTTAATACACCTCTTATGGAATGTGAGTTCCATCTGTGTCCATCTGTCTCCATCTGTGGTTAATTATTCTTTTTTTTGGATGAATGCAACAAGTCTAATGTTGAGATAATTTTTGGATCAATTCTCTGACATCAGCCGCAGAATCTTGCTGCATGGCTGATGCAACAATTGTCTGTGCTTGTGCCATTGTCAATTGAGCGATCGCCTGCTTAAATCCAGGAATAGCTTGCGGATTCAGACTCACCTCATCTAATCCTAACCCCAATAAAATCGGTGCTGCTAAAGGATCTGCTGCTAGTTCCCCACATAACCCTACCCAAATGCCGGCTTGATGTGCAGCTTGCACAGTTTGTTGAATCATGATAATGACGCCCCCAGCGCTAGAGACACTGGGGGCTAACGCTTATAATAACGGCATTTCTCAGTATTTTTGCGAAAGTAACTTTCCTTAATTCCGATTACTTGTTCTTTTTGTTCAGATCTTGGAGCAGCTGAGCAAGTGCCTTTAAAAAGTACGTCATTGCAATAATCACAGCGACTGCAACCACTCCATTTGTCAGTTGATTGGAACCTCCTACTGGCTGTTCAGAGGAGGTAGTTGAATTGGAAGAAAGGAGAATAAACTGCTGTTCAAATTCGCTTGCTTGGGCGGTGGCTACAAGTTCACTGTTGTTAACATCTTGTTGATTTGATCTCATGTTGAAGTCCTTGTGGTAATGATTGCGTTGGTAGCACCCTGGTGGTAGACAGGTAAAGGACAACCTGCTTCCGGGTTCATAAACCTCAGCAATGAAGGCTGTATCCTCCTGCATCTGTTTTACCATGCAAAAACTGACTTTTTCATGTATATTTAAGACTATAGTCTGGAAAAGCAAGGATTGCAACTCAAAAAGTAAAAAGTTAAGTAAAATAGACTCAAGATTTTGAATGGACAGTAGATTTTGATTCCTCACCAATCCATGAATTTTGAAAAAGCACTCAAGGTTGTAGAGACAGCAATTCAGGAGCATGAACACAGGCACCTGAATGATGTCGAATTGACCATACTGCGGGGATCTTGGGAGGGTCTGACCTATGATGACATGGCAAACTCCCTGCATAAGGCAAGTTATCTCAAGGGAGATGTTGGTCACAAGTTCTGGAAGTTACTTTCAGATGCCTTGGGGGAACCGGTCAGCAAAAGGAATTTTCGGGCGGTACTAGAGCGATCGCAGTCCCGATTCCCGTACAAAGATGCTACGCAAACCCAGTCGGTCGTCGCTTCTGACTTCTATTATGTAGAGCGCCCTCCCATTGAATCTCTCTGTGAACAAGAAATTTCAATACCTGGTGCCCTGCTTAGGATTAAGGCTCCCCCCAAGATGGGCAAAACTGAACTGATGTCTAAGCTAATCAATGACGCATGTAATAAGGGCTACAGAACGGTTGATTTGAAACTGCGGCTAGCGGAGGAAACAGATTTCGAGAACCTGGATAAATTCTTGCAGTGGTTTTGTAGTAGCATCACTCAGATGCTGGAGGAGAAGCCGGATAACAAAGTGAATGAACACTGGAATAAGCACCTTGGTAATAGTAAACTTAAATGCATGGACTATTTTGAGGACTGTCTGTTAAATGCAGACAAACCTCCTCTAGTCTTAGGCTTGGATGATGTGGATCAGGTTTACCAATATCCAGAAATTGCCGGAGAATTTTTGGGTATGCTGCGAAGCTGGCACGAGAAAGCTAAAACTCGTCGTATCTGGCAAAAACTCCGAGTGATATTAGTGCATACCGAAGAATATACTCTACTGGATATAAACCAGTCACCATTTAATGTAGGCACATCAGTAGAGTTACCAGAATTCAGCCCAGCGCAGGTGAAAGATTTGGCAAAGCGTCATGGACTCGATTGGGACACTGCCCAAGTTGAGCAGCTTATGGAGATGGTAGGAGGGCATCCGTATCTAGTGCGAGAAGCCCTTGAACACATCACACGGTGGGGCATGACGCTTGCCGATCTGTTGAAAACGGCTCCCACAGAAGCTGGTATTTATGGTGACCTTTTACAAGAACACTTGTGGAATTTGCAGCGGAATCGCCAAAAGCATCCAAAACTCGATGCAGCACTTAAACAAGTAGTTACAGCTGATTGCCCAGTGCAATTAGAGTCAGCTCTGGGGTGGAAGTTAGATGAACTAGGGCTAGTGAAGCGGAAAAGCAATGGTGTAGAACCGCGTTGCAAGTTATATCGTCTGTATTTTCAAGAACACCTGAAAGACACGCAATGAACCCAGAAGCAAACTCAGCCAACAAATACCAAGTTGGGGGGAGCCTATCGATTGATGACCCTACCTATGTGATGCGGCTGGCTGACGACGAATTCTATCAAGCATTAATGGCTGGTGAGTTTTGTTATGTACTGAACTCACGGCAAATGGGCAAGTCGAGTTTGCGTGTGCAAACAATACATCGGTTGCAACAAGAAGGTGTTGCCTGTGCTGACATAGATATTTCGGATATTGGTAGCCAGTCGGGGACATCGGCGAATGAGTGGTATGTGGGCTTCGTCGATTTGCTATGCAGAGAGTTTAAGCTTTCAATCAATTTAGAAGCTTGGTGGCAATCGCGTCAGTATCTTTCTCCCGTGCAGCGGCTAAGTAATTTTATCGAAGAGGTACTGCTAGCTCAGGTTTCCCAGAACATCGTCATCTTTGTCGATGAAATTGATAGGGTTCTCACATTAGACTTCAAGGACGATTTCTTTGCGTATATCCGTGCCTGTTATAACAAACGTGCCAACAAACCAAAATACAGACGCCTCACCTTTGCACTGCTAGGAGTAGCAACACCATCTGATCTGATTCAAGATAAAACTAACTCACCGTTTAATATTGGTAAAGCGATTGAATTACATGGCTTTTCCCTAGAAGAAGTAATGCCTTTAGCTCCAGGATTGGTAGGGAAAGTCAGAAACATAACGGCTGCACTCACAGAAGTGTTGATTTGGACAGGTGGTCAACCTTTCCTCACCCAAAAGCTGTGTAAACTTATTGCAACCTCATCATCTCCTATTCCACAAGGCAGTGAAGTTAAGTATATTGATGACTTGGTGCGCTCCTCAGTGATTGAAAATTGGGAAGCTCAGGATGTACCCCAACATTTAAGGACAATTCGCGATCGCATTCTCAGGAGTAAGAGTAGAACTGTTCGTTTGTTGTCGCTGTATGAACAAATTTTGCAACAGGGAAAAATTGCCGCTGATGATAGCCCCGAACAAATAGAGTTGCGGCTATCAGGGTTAGTAGTAAAGCAAGGCAATTCCCTAAAAGTTTACAACCGTATTTATGAGAAGGTTTTTAACCAGACTTGGGTGATGAGGGAGCTGGAGACTGTGCGCCCTTATGCCGAATCTTTAAAAGCTTGGTTGGAATCCAATCATGAGGACACCTGGCTATTGCAAGGACAAAAGCTTCAAGAGGCTCTGAAATGGGCAGAAGACAAAACCTTAGGCGATCAGGATCGTCAGTTTCTAAGTGCTAGCCAAGAATTAGAGAGAAAAACAGCTCAACAAGATAAAGACAAAGCTCTAGAAATCGCCTCCTATGAGGGGATACGAGCTAATCGATGGCAACTGGTTACTGCTGCTACTATTGCAACTGCCGCTACCCTGTGGGGAGGATTTTTATGGTGGCAGAATTCTACATATTGCCCAGATGGTCAAGCAAGGTTAAACGGTGCCTGTTTACTTGTGGCTAGCAGTGGGGAGAGCAACCTCTTTAGTTCTGGTAACTTTGACCTGCGTCAAGGTATTAAGGCTTTCAAATCAAAAAATTATGCCTTAGCAATTAAGTTTTTTGAAAAAGCCGTAGACAGCGCTCCTAATGACCCAGAACCCCAAATTTACCTCAATAACGCCAAAGCTCGTTATAAAAAAGGTACTCCTTTCACACTAGCAGTAGTAGTGCCGATAGACAACAATCCCACCGATGCTAGAGAAGTGTTGCGCGGCGTGGCAGATGCACAAACTAAATTCAACAAAGCCGGAGGTTTAAATGGTAGGTTACTAGAGATTATAATTACCAACGATGGAAACAACCAAGACTTCGCCAGCAAAACAGTTGCCCAGCAGATTGTTCATAACAAAGCAGTTTTAGGCGTAATTGGTCATAACTCCAGTGAGGCAAGTGAGGCAATACTCCCTGAATACGACAAAGCTGCGTTGGCTATAGTTTCTCCTACTAGCACCAGTTCATCTTTAACTAAAAGCCGTTCAAATTTCAAAAATAGGGTTTTCTTCCGGACGGTTGCTTCTACTAAGCTATTGGCTAAAAAGCTGGCTGAGTTTGCCAAAGACAAAGGCTTCGACAAAGTGGTGATTTTCTTCGATGAATCTAAAGAGAGCATCTACAGCAAAAGCGCCAAAGAAGACTTTGGGAAAGAGTTCACTGGGAGCATTATCCGAGCTGTTGACCTGAGTAAACCTGATCTGGACGCCAAGGCTGAAATCGAGCGCAGTGTAAAAGAGGATAAAGTAAAAGTTGCTATTTTATTGCCAGGTGTACAAACAAGTTCTGTTGCCATCTCTATTGCTAGGGCAAATGCCCAGCTCCTACCGGAGCAAAGATTACAGCTGTTGGGTGGTGGTGCATTGTATGGGTCTAACACCTTAATACAGGGTGCCTCTGCGATTGAGGACTTAATTTTAGCTGTACCCTGGTTTGATGATGGAAATTCCTCCTATGCGAAAGAAGCAGCACAGAGATGGCAAGGAAACATCAACTGGCGCACCGCTAATGGTTATGATGCGACACAGGCTTTGATTAGCGCACTATCCACCAATGCTACACGGAAAACGGTACTTAACAATTTGAGCGTTGTGGATCTTCCACCAGATAAAACATCAGGGGATAGACTCCGGTTTTTTGCAACGGGCGATCCTGATAGGGAATATGGCCTCGTTTGCGTTCGTAGAGGTGGGCCTTCTCCTCAAGGTTCCCAACATAGCTTTCAGTCGTGCGATTCGGAAAACGCTCCGGAAAACCCTGGGCAAAAGTGAAGAGGGGTTGCTTGAACAAGCGGTAGTTAGTGAAGGGATTGGATATAATCAACTTTCTACATCGCACTGTTATCCCTCATTTGTTACTTTCCTGATAAGACGACAAATAATTTAAGTTTCACGATTCATAATTTTCTGACTAATTCTCTGACATCAGCCGCAGAATCTTGATCCATAGCTGATGCAACAATTGTCTCTGCTTGTGCCATTGTTAATTGGGCGATCGCCTGCTTAAATCCAGGAATAGCTTGCGGATTCAGACTCACCTCATCTAATCCTAACCCCAGTAAAATCGGTGCTGCTAAAGGATCTGCTGCCACTTCCCCACATAACCCTACCCAAATACCCGCTTGATGTGCAGCTTGGACAGTTTGCTGAATCATGCGTAACACAGCCGGATGCAATGCATCTACCAAAGTTGCGACTCGTGGATGCGTACGATCTGCCGCCATGACATACTGGCTGAGGTCATTGGTACCAAGACTGAAAAAGTCTACCTCAGCCGCTAACTTGTCAGCAAGGACAACCGCCGAGGGTGTCTCTACCATAATACCCACTTCCATATTTTCATCAAAAGAGATACCAGCTTGACCCAGTTCAGCTTGTACTTCTTTTAGTATTGCTTTGGCTGCTTGTATTTCTCGCACAGTAGCAATCATCGGAAACATGATTTTAATTTGGTGTCCGAGACTGGCTTTTAAAATTGCCCGCAACTGAGTTTTGAAGATATCAGGATTATTGAGACAAAAACGAATTCCGCGCCACCCCAAAAAAGGATTGGTTTCGTGGGGAAAATTCAGATAAGGAATTGGTTTATCGCCTCCCACATCTAAAGTGCGGATGATCAATGGACGGGTATTAAGAAGTTGGGCAATACTTTGATAAACTGCTAGTTGCTCTTCTTCCGTTGGCGGTGTTGTTCTTTCCAGATAAAGGAACTCAGTGCGGAACAATCCTACGCCTTCTGCACCTAAACTCAAGGCGGCTTGAGTATCAGATATACTTCCAATATTAGCGAATACACTGATTCGTTTTTGATCACGACTGATTGCTGGACTGAACGCCGTTGCCAGTGCTTGCTGATAAGCAACTTGCTGTGCATCTCGCTTTGCCTCAAGTGCTGTTTGGATATGTGGTTCTGGTTCTATCCAGACTCTGCCACTCTCACCATCAAGCGCTAATCGGGTATTATCTGCTACTTGCAATATTTCTGGTGGTAAGCCAACTATCGCAGGAATACCTAATCTCCGGGCGATAATAGCGCTGTGGGAAATAGCACTGCCAGATGTCGTACAAATTCCCAGGACTTTTGCTGGATCTAGCCTAGCTGTATCAGAAGGACTTAGGTCAGTTGCAATCAAAATCGCTGGCTCGGAGAAATGAAAATTGATATGGCTATCATCTGAAATTCTGATGTGGGATTGAAATCTAGTCAGTAGTCGTAATACTCGCTGTCCCACGTCTACGACATCAGCGACTCGCTCTTGTAAGTAAGAATCTTCAATACTACGGTAATTATTAGCCAACTCATCGACAACCGCTTGCCAAGCAGCTTCAGCATTATAATGTTGTTCAAAGATGCGTTGCTGAACTGCTTCTAGTACCACAGGGTCTTCTAAAAATAGCAGATGGGCATCAAAGATAGCAGCTTCAGCGTCTCCAATTTGAATAGATGCTTGTGAGAATACAGCTTCAATTTCCTCGTGAGCAATTTGAATGGCTACCTGTAAACGTTGCCACTCTGCCTCAACATCATCTACGTGGTATTGCTGAATATCAATCGGAGTAGGACGATACAGAAAAACGGGTGCGATCGCCACTCCGTTGGAAGCAGGAATGCCTTGGAGAAAGTGATGCGAAGATGGGATATGTATCTGCGTGTCTGAGCGTCTTTGTGTCTCCACATCCGGCAAAACTTCGCCAAAGTTGGTTTCAACCAATGTTTGCAATGCTGCCAGTGCTTCATCTGCATCAGAACCAGTCGCAGTAATAGCCAGTTCGTGTCCTTGACGCACACCCAAGGTGGATACTTGATTGATACTATCAGCGCGTACAGCTTCAGTACCTTTAGTGATATTCCGAACTTTTATTTGGGATTGAAAACGGGCTGCCGTTGCGACAAATTTCGCTGCTGGACGGGCGTGTAATCCCAATTTATTACGGATTACCAAGTGTATTTCTTTTGTCTGCGGTTCGTCGGAAGACCTTACGCCGTCAGTGTGTGCCCCCCTCTCCGCTTGCGGAGAGGGGTTGGGGGTGAGGTTATGGGCTACACCTAATTGAGTCGCTTTGGCTACCAATGCTCCCCGTGCTTCAGCTATAACCTGTTGAATATGACTACCAGCAGCTGCGGCTACAGCAGCTGCGATCGCACCTTCAACAAGTGGTGCTTCACACAGATGCACTTTATCGCGTAGTTCTTCTGGAAGAAACTCTAGCGCCATTTCCGCACTCATAACGGCGCTGCCGAGATCCATTAAGACGATAACACCTTCATCACTGTAAATAGAGGCGATCGCCTGATAAACCTGCATAGCATCTGTACCTAGCGGGTTTTCTGGATCGTCAATTCCAGCAGCAACAGCCAGGGGGACTTTGCCCTGAACCATCTGTGCTGCCAGTTCCCGGACTCCTTCTGCAAGCTTTTTGCTGTGAGAGACAATGACAATTCCGACCACGACCACACCATCAACTTTGTTGAAAAGCGATTGCTCACTCACTTACTTTATGCTGTTAGTTGCTCATAGGCGTAGGGTGTGTTAACGAAGTGTAACGCACAGGCGTAGGATGCGTAACGAAGTGTAACGCACTGTTATTAGCTAAAGCACTGCTAATCTATCCGTGATATAAGAAAAATGTCATGTGCAGCTTTAAGTATGTCAATTCTTGACTCCAATCAAAGTTATACTTTCAGCCGATACTTTGAGCTTGGCTTTGAAGCTAGTGAACTCGCTCAAGAATTTGGCTATAGTTTAACTCGAAAAACGCTCAATTTACCTGAGTTTCCTGATGAACTTGACCGCTTGGGAGAATTACGCGATCGCATTGAGGAGGTACTACCATTTGTACCGTTGACTAACGAACTTGCAAGACGAGAAATTCTCATCTCGCGGGTGGTGACGGAGTTAATTCATTACACACAGGCAGAATTACGAATTGAATATAATTTGAAGGTTTCTAATTGGCTTCAGGGTAATTTAGATTATTTACTGCGGGTAAAATCCGTCAATCAATTATTAGTCATTGAGGCAAAATACGAGGATTTGACGCGAGGTTTTACGCAGTTAGTCGCCGAATTAGTGGCACTAGATCAGTGGTCAGGTTCGACTACACTTGACCAACAGCCAATTTTAATTGGCGTTGTTTCTACAGGTACAATATGGCAGTTCGGTAGGCTCGACCGCAACACAAAGCATTTTGAACAGGGGATTAATAGCTATCGGGTTCCCGAAGATTTGGAGCAAGTCATGCGAATTTTAGTGGCAGCTTTGAAAGGAAATAATTAAAAAAGCACCAAGAGTGTCACGTTGTAACTTTAAGTGTAACCGTGATTAATGAACAAACTACCACCAGATTGTTCAATTGCTTGATTCATTTCCTCGATAGAGACTGCTTTCCTTCCTGGTTTATAGAGAATACCAGACAATTCTTCAACTTGAATATTCAGCGGCTGAATGTAGACTTTGCCGTCTGGTTCAATAATGAAATTAATGCGGTCGCCCGGACGTAAGTTAAGTTTCTCTCGAATTTCTTTGGGGATAGTTGTCTGACCTTTGCTGGTAATTGTGGCGATAGACATAAAATATCCTTACTTTTAAAATAATTTCTTACTTTAATGTAAGGATTTAATGAGGAACAGTCAAACAGAGGCGATCGCTGCATCTGTCCACTTCCCATCTTCGTTTGATTATGAACTAAGTACAGCTTTGCCTAAGTTCGTAGCGAATAGACAAAAAACAAACTTTGCGTTCCTTTGCGCTATACTCTGCGCCCCTCTGCGTTTAAACTTAAACTCTCAATTGACCACGAATTCATGAATGTTGGCATTCACTCAATTTATTTGTGCAATATTATAGCTATATAGAGGCGTAAGCGTTTTTGGAAGTCAGGCGATCGCTCTTTTTCTCTTCCTACTTTTCCTACTTCCACATTTCTATAACTCGACTGCGCCTAAAGCTTTAAGCGTGGCTTTCTTTGCTTTGGTTATACCCGTAACACCAGCTTATGACGTACATATTGACTAATCCACCCAATTTTCCAAGACTAAACCTGGAATCCGAGAAAATTCTCTGACATTATTAGTCACTAAAATTAGCCCAAGACTGATTGCCTGGGATGCTATTAGCATATCCATTGACCCAATGACAATACCTTGTCGTTCTAACTCCGCTCGAATTCTTCCATATGTTTGTGTCGCACTTGCGTCAAAGGGAATAATTTCCAGAGGAATTAAAAACTGACTGAGTGCTGCCTGATTTTGCTGTTGACGTTGGCTTTTGTAAACACCATACTCAAGTTCTGCAACAGTAATAGAGGAAATACCGACATCAAATATCTCTAGTGTCTGAAATTTATCGAATACTTTAGGTGGCTTCCTTTTAATAATGTAGATACATGTATTGGTATCCAGCAAAAATCTCATTCAAAAGCCTCTCTAACTTCTAAATTAGGCTGTTCTCTGGTTTCCATAAAGTCCTCAGAAAAGAGTTCAGTTGCGTCAAACAAAGTTTGCCAAGGATTTTCTTTTGAAATTAAGACAACAGCATTACCTATTTTTTTTATATAAACTTCATTCCCTTGAAACTGAAATTCCTTGGGTAATACTACGGTCTGATTCTCACCATTTGTCAATAATTTAGCAGTATCCATATTTGAAACTCTCTGTTTTATTGATTTCTTGAACTGTCATGAATATTGGCAAAGTTCACTCCATTTCTTTGTGCAATATTATAGCTATATAGAGGCGTAAGCGTTTTTAGAAGTCAAGCGATTGCGAAGACAAGGCACTGCTACGGCTAGGCGATCGCCCTTTTATGAATTGTGCTTTAGGCGATCGCTCTCTGGTGGTTACTGAGTCTCTCCATCGCACCGATTAGCTATAAACTCACACCTACTTACCATGCTCAAGGTAGTTTGACTTCACAGCTAGTTATTCCCTTAGCTTTTTTCATAAACTTCTCATCAAAGGTGTAAAACTCAGCATAGTTTTGACTTTGAGCTAGATGAAATGCATCGGCAAAATCTAAACCAGTTTCATGCCATTGTAGTGCTTGAGAAACCAGGCTAGCATTATTCACATTAACATTTGGCAAACCAAAAAGTTTTCTTAAGGCTGCACATATTTCAACTGGTTTGAACTTATAGGCAAACCTCAGCACCCATTCCGTTTCTAAAATCACAGTATCTGGGATAAAAATCGTTTGTGTCTGGAAAATTTCTAGACTTTTTTGATACTGAGCTTCGTCATCTTGAGTTAATAGACGCACAATTATGTTAGTATCAACTGCCACCATGCCATGATTCCTCTACATCTTGACGGATAGCATCATCCATATCATCTAAGGATTTTGGTGTGCCTTGATATTTTAAGCAACCTGCAACTTCATTTAATGTGGTTTCTGCAAAAGGTTTTTTAGGCTTGAGAAGAATTCCATCACCTGTATCAATTACAATCAACTCCTGACCAGCTTCCCAGCCATGAGATTTTCGTAACTGTTCGGGAATAATTACTTGTCCAGAGTTTGATACTTTTGTTATTTCCATTTGTGGGAAGGTTTGCTTATCTGGTATTTTTAATTTTACATTTCCCCTTCTTCCACTGCGCCTAGTGCTTTGAGCGTAGCTTTTTCGGCTTCCGATAAACCAGTAACACCCGTAATATTGATGCCTTCGTAGGGTCTATCTGCTCTCAGTGTTTTGAGACACTTACCTGTCTTTACATCCCAAAGCTTAATCGTGCCATCTTCGCTACCACTAGCAATTATTTTCCCATCTGGACTGAAGGCGACTAAATATATCGCACTACTGTGCCCGTGCAAAGTGTTGAGGCATTCACCAGTATTGATATTCCACAGCCGAAGTGTTCGGTCAGCACTACCACTGGCAATTATTTTCCCATCTGGGCTGAAGGCGACTGAACGAACCCAATAGCTGTGCCCGTGCAAAGTGTTGAGGCATTCCCCAGTGTTGACATCCCACAGCCGAAGTGTTCGGTCATCACTACCACTGGCAATTATTTTTCCATCTGGGCTGAAGGCGACTGAACGAATCGTACTGCTGTGCCCGTGCAAAGTGTTGAGGCATTCCCCAGTGTTAATATCCCACAGCCGAACTGTTCGGTCATCACTACCACTGGCAATTATTTTCCCATCCGCACTGAAGGCGAGTAAACAAACCCAATTGCTGTGCCCGTGCAAAATGTTGAGGCATTGCCCAGTGTTAATATCCCACAGCCGAACTGTTTGGTCATCACTACCACTAGCAAGCATTTTCCCATCTGGGCTGAAAGCGACTGAACGAATCGTACTGCTGTGCCCGTGCAAAATATTGCGACATTTCCCACTGTTGATATCCCACAGCCGAATCCTTTGGTCATCAGTACTGGTGAGTGTTTTCCCATCTGGGCTGAAGGCAACTGAACAAACCCAATTGCTGTGCCCGTGCAAAGTGTTGAGGGATTCATCACTGTTGATATCCCACAGCCGAACTGTTCGGTCAATATAACCACTGGCAAGCGTTTTCCCATCTGGGCTGAAGGCGACTGAATTTACCCCATAAGTATGCTTTTTAAAGGTCAAAAGTTCTCTCCCACTTGCAGCTTCCCACAAGTGAACTACACCCTTATAATCACCTGTAGCTAACAGTCTGCCATCTGTGCTAAATGCCACTGAGCGAACGCTACCTAATGCTTTAGTAAAAACAGAGTCAGCCAAATTTGTCTCAGCAAAATTGACACGGCGCAGGCTAGCATTACTAAAATTAGCACCTTTAATCACAGCACGGCTGAGGTCTTTCCCTTCCAAAGCTGCTTTATCAACCTTCACAAGCAGCGTCGCCGCATTTCCCCCAACATAACCCACTTCAGCTTCTGTTTTGCTACGTGTCGCTTGTAGGATTTCTAGCAGCGGCGATTTGTGTGACCTCTCCCCCAGCCCCTCTCCTGCAAGGAGAAGGGAGTTTTCCCCCTTTCCCTCTCTTCGAGACGCTGCGCGAACGTAGGGAAGGGGGGTTAGGGGGGTTAGGTCAAGCATTGGCAAAAGCAAATCCATCACCGCCTTCGTCAAAGGCGCTTTCCCAAAAGTCTCTCTCAACTTCTCCAACGACTCACTTGCAAATCTCTTCAATGGGGCACTTGACAAAATCCCCCCCGCTTTATCCACCTGCCGACGAAAATAAGATGACCAAGTGTAATCAACTGGCGCAGCATCCTTATTTATATGCAACTGCCCCTGCGCCAATTCAATAAAATCATCAGCCAACACACCCAACTCAGCCGCAAACTTATAAGCCACAAAAAACTCTAACAGCGAACGATGCGCCGGAGTATAATCACCATCGGCATTGCGGATGAGCATCGTCTGCCCCATCATGTCATAATGCCAGTGGTCTAAATCCTTCTCCTCCTGAACAACATCACCGAATAAGCGACGAATTCTGTCAGGAAAAAGACGATAATTTAAACTCATCTGGTCAGTAGACAGCATCTCCCAGGACAACTCACATAAAAAGTAGAGCTTATCCGCCAAAGAAGTAAAAGTACGCTCTGCTTTTATATCCCGTTCCATCTTGCGCCGCACTGCATACAAGTAAACCCGCGACATATCCACTGGCTTACCTGCTTCAATATCTGGCAATGCTTCTAAAATTAACTCGGTCATCACTGGACGACGTGCCAAGTCTAACAGTTGTGGATTACCCATCACCTGCTCAACTGTGGTAGATTCAGCTTGGAATGACAACACCTGCCGGATTTGCTCGTCGTTGAATTTCTCCAGTTCTAGCACTTCAAACTGGGGCGTTTCACCTGTCAGCTTGGCGGTAGACGCTTGCAATTCCGCATTAAGCAAAGCACGTCCTTCTTTCGCTTCTGGAAAATGTTCGGTGCGACAAGTCAAGATAACTTTAGCACCGGGAACGACAACTTTCGCCAACTCCCAAAAGTTGTTTATCATTTGCTGCCGATCGCATTTGGCAGCCATTTCATCAAAGCCATCGAAAATCAGCAGCAACTTACCCATGCTGTTAAGCTGGTCAAACACCTCACTGTTTAAGCGAATATTGTGTTGTGTAAAAAAGAAACCTGCCAAAACGTTCTCAACATTCAGTGCTTTGGCATAGTCGCGCAGCGTGATTATCAAAGGAAGGCGGGGACGTTCAACGCCGCGTTTTTGGGCATCCCGATACCGTTGTAGTGCAGTCCAAGCATAGTGGAAAGCAAACCAAGTTTTACCAGTGCCAAACTCTCCTAAAATAGAGATATGCTCCTTAGCAGGGTCATCTAACCACAAGTCTAAGTAGCCATCAATCCAGCCGTCGCGTTCATCGTAACGGCTGACTCCTATCCGGCGCTTGCTAACTGCGTCAAATTCTTCTTTGGTGCAAGCTAGCGGCACATACTTTTTGTCAATTTCCCGGCGTTTGACTTCCGCCTCTAGCCAGTCGAGATATCCGCTAAAGTCAGCATCCTGATCTATCAGTTCGTCAAAAGTATAACAGTCAAGGTGGCGATTTTCCTCTTTCTCGACTTCATCACGCGCCGCCCGTGAAATACGCCTTGCCGTCACCAGCCACCCTTCATCTGTTCTTTGCGCCTCCACCGACTGACGCAAAGCCATCACATCACCCAGTCCCGCCTCTCCCTCAATCCCACGCACAAGAATGCGGTCATATCGATTACGTCGTGCGGGAATGTCAATAATCCACTCAAAATAATTGTCTTCCCAAACTTCATACTTTTCAAAGCGGTAGCCCAACGTTTCAAACCAGCCGCGCATCTGCTGGGCGAGAGCGATCGCCCTACATTTCTTTTCCTGTAGAGACGCGCTACCTCTTGTCTCTACACTTTGTGCTGCCAACCGCGCCATTTCTGTTCTCATTCCTTCGAGTGTCGGCAGCCTTTCGAGCTGTTCTTGGATACCTGCTATCCTTTTATGTAGGGAACCTATCTGCTGGTTCATCAAAACATCAGCAGGTGTCCTGCTGCGTTTGGCAACTTCGATAAAGACGGTGGCAAATGCCGCAACTTCTCGCCTAATATCAATTCCCAAATTTCTAATTTCATCGCCCAAGGCATAGCCATTGAGAAAAGCATCAACCTCAGAAAGAAGAATTGAGGGATTGTTGTGGTCTAATGCTTTACGGAAAGCCTGTTTTATTTCTTCTCGTCGGAAAAGTTCGAGGAATGGCTTGGGTTTGCCTACACCGTATTCTACCAAAGCGTAGGCGTACACTCCGCTGAAATCTGCTGGTGGATGCTCAGGATCAAGGTTAAATTGCTTTAATAATTTGATGACAGTCTCATTACGCTGAATCTTTTCTTTAATTATCGGGCTGGCAATACCAGTTATGGCGCTGATGAGCGAGTCAAGATTAATCGGTATCACGGGGGCTTTTTTGTATAAAAGGGAAATTTTGTATCTTGCTTACCCTTATGTTAACGCCTGGTATTTTTCCTGTTGTCTAGCCCTCAAATATTTCATCAAAGAGCGATATCGCGTCACTCTAAAATTGATTGCTATCAGGTCTTGATTAGAACTTACGCCAGGAAATACCAAATATGGACTATGGGTTTCAGGCATTCGAGCTTGATTTTTCGACGATTTTTAAGCGCTCGCTACTTATGAAAAGATGATTGAGAAAAGCTTGAAACGATTTATTTTCGTTAATCCACACGATCATGAATTTGTACAGCGCGTAAGTCCTAAATTATTTTTTACATTACCATACGATAGTCACACCTACTTTTTCCGTAACTGCAAACTCTTGCTCATGGGAGGGAGAGTGAAAAACTACAGACTCCGTTCTGAAAGTGGTAGTATGCAAGTATCAGTAATTTTGTTGGTGCATTGGAGAAAAAGAGTGGACTTTACTAGTCGCGAGTACTCGTATAAAGGCTTAAGATTTCGAGCTTACTGTGATAAAAATGGAAAAAATGGAAGGCTAGTTTTAGAGGATATTGTTAGTATCCTACTGGAATTATCAGATGATAGTAGAAAACCTCAAGAGGTTACCCGTGAGAAATTGCAGCAGAGCAACATTGAAACCATCGAATATGATGAGGTTCATTTAGTTAGTGCAGACTCCATGATCGATTTCTACTTGGAGTGTGATGATATCTCGAATGTTAATGACTCTACAGAATTTGGGGACTTAGCTGAGTTGCTAGCTGGTCGAATGACAGAGATCTTAGAAAAAGACTTGGTGATCTTAGGCAAAACCGCGTTCCTTATCCCTGAATGGAGAAAAGCAGCTATCCAGATTACCAACGAGTACTGGAATGAAGTTGTAAACGAATCTAGTAAAATAAGCCTAAGAACTTGGTTAGAGCGCACTTATAAAATAGAGTTCTACTTATTTATTAATTGGCTAGTGGCTAAATTTAGAAATGTGATCAGTTCTACTTTCAGAGCAACCAGTGGGGCAAGACCAGTAAAAGACGAGTCCAAGAATCTTTTTGAACCTCATGAGTTTGCGATCATTGAACCCTTGATCACAGATTATCTGTCTAACACTAATGGAGAGTGGTGGGATGATATCAAGAAGAAAGTTGATAATGAAAAATCAGAAAATGTTAAAAACATTAAGCTAGATATAGCAAGACTAAAAGCCCAAGAAAACGCTAGTGAGAACATTATTTACGAGTTATTCAATGTTACCCAAGACTCTCATATAGTCGAAAAGTATGGGAGAAATTATCTCTATGAGTCGCTAGATGTTTTTGTTCGCTGTGTTCCTAAAAGCAAGTAAGCGGAATCAATGATCACAAGAGATGAGATTGTTAGCTTACTCCAAAGTCGTAACTTTCCAATAAACCTTAAAGAGTTACAAATTTGCAAGATTCCCAGAGTGAAGCTACCAAATGATTATTACCTGAAATTTTGTTATGACTCTGTGTCTGGTGAATACGAAGCTTACATTACTCACAAATCAATTCGTCAAACAACATGGAGCAATATTGATGTAAATTCGTTAATGCTTGCTCTAGACTATGTTGAAAACGTTTTAGGTATTGCACCAAAAACCTCAATTGAGCAGACACCAATACCTGTTATTGAACCAGTACAACAAGGTGTTGTCGAACATGGTTCGAGTAAAGACCCTATACCCTTAGTAGCAACCGCTTTTGCAATTGCTTGCCTGACCGTAATAGCGTCTATTGGGATTGTATCTGTCAAGTTGAAATCATGCAATTGTAATATTACGCAACCAGTGCAATTACCTATTAAAAAATAGATAATTTCATTGAAAAGTTTGAAGCGTTGTGAGTGCCAACTTTTAGTCCAGAAAATTCCCACCTCGCTTATATCCACTTTACAAGAGGCTGCTGACTACCAGATTGGTTCTAAAGAAAAGACGCCGTTTGCAAAAACTGTTCGCACTTGCCGCCAAATATTAAAAACGGTTTTCGCCCACTTAGAACATTTGTATGGGAGGGAAGAAGTCCAGTTCGCGCTCAAATGTAATTGGCACTCCTTCTCCATCTAAAATCGAATTCCCTGTGTTTCCTGAGCAGTCTAGCCATGGCGGATGATGAAGTTTGTGATGAAAAATCCTAACAGCCTCTGTTTGTATAATGAAATGAAACTTACGGAACTATCCTGAGTCTGGAAATGATTCTATGCAACTTTTCACAGAATTAGTATAAGTGGTTAAATATTAACTGAATAAGATAGTTATCATAACCTCTAACCTGATGGGTGCAATCCTCATGGTGCAAGACCAGTTTTTGCTAAATAATTGGCATGTCATAGCACACTCGCAAGACCTGCAACCGGGAACCGTTCTACAAAAGCGTCTACTTGGTGAAGACATAGTTATTTGGCACAATGGCGACAAAGCCTTCGCTTGGCAGGACTTTTGCCCTCACCGGGGAGCTCGCCTGTCTCTGGGATGGGTGGAGAAAGATAATCTTGTCTGTTCTTACCACGGTTTAGCTTATAACACCGAAGGGAAATGTGTCCTAGTTCCAGCTAGCCCAGATCAACCGCCTCCCGCAAGAGCTTGTATCCGAACTTACCACATTCAAGAGCGCTACGGTCTGCTTTGGGTCTGTCTAGGAACACCACAATATGACATACCTACATTTCCAAACTGGGAAGACTCCTCTCGCAAAATTTTGTGCGGTCCCTACCACTTCAAATCTAGTCCTCTACGTGTCGTTGAAAACCTCATCGACCCAGCTCACTTCCCCTTTGTGCATAAAGGAATGTTCGCTGACTCCAGCCGTCCCGAGTTAACGCATTATGACTTAGAGTCGCATCCAGATGGTATTAGTTTTAAATTTGGTATTTGGGAACTGGATCTTAAGTCGGGAGATCCCTCGGCATCGATGATATTTGGTACTTGGCAGTACCGAGTTTGCCATCCCCTGAGTGGATACTTCCAACGACGCGCACAAGATGAGAGTTGCCTGAGTCTATTTTTCATGGTGACTCCAGTTGAAGAGGAAGAGTCCGTTCTCCGGTTCTGGCTTGTTGAGAATTTTCTCGGTGCTCTTTGCGATCAAGCACTTCTAGCTATGGAAGACCAGATTGTCAGTCAAGATTTTGCCATTGTAGAATCGCAGCGACCACGGCGTCTGCCTTTGGACTTGCAAGCAGAAGTCCATCTGCCGAGCGATCGCTACTCTGTCGCTTATCGTAAATGGCTTAAACAACAGGGTGTCACCTTCGGCACTATCTAGAACTTCAATAGCGCTTAAGCTTAACCGAACCGTATTGGCATCACTCTCAGCGTATCAATGACAAACTAACTGAATAAGATAATAATCATAACCTGTAAGCTGATGGATGCAATCCTCATGGTGCAAGACCAAATTTTGCTAAATAATTGGCATGTCATAGCACACTCGCAAGACCTGCAACCGGGAACCATTCTACAAAAGCGTCTACTAGGTGAAGACATAGTTCTTTGGCATAATGGCGACAAAGCCTTCGCTTGGCAGGACTTTTGCCCTCATCGGGGAGCTCGCCTGTCTCTGGGATGGGTGGAGAAAGATAATCTTGTTTGCCCTTACCACGGTTTAGCGTATAACACCGAAGGGAAATGTGTCCTAGTTCCAGCTAGCCCAGACCAGCCGCCCCCCGCAAGAGCTTGTATCCGAACTTACCACATTCAAGAGCGCTACGGTCTGCTTTGGGTTTGTCTAGGAACACCGCAAAATGACATACCTAGATGTCCAGACTGGGAAGACTCGTCCTTCCGCAAAATTTTGTGCGGTCCCTACCACTTCAAGTCTAGTCCTCTACGTGTCATTGAAAACCTCATCGATCCAGCCCACTTTCCTTTTGTGCATAAAGGAATGTTCGCTGACTCCAGCCGTCCCGAGTTAACGCATTATGACTTAGAGTCGCATCCAGATGGTATTACTTTTAAATTTGGTATTTGGGAACTGGATCTAAAGTCGGGAGATTCGTCGGCACCCATGTTATTCAACACTTACCAGTACCGCGTCTGCCATCCCTTGACTGGATACTTCCAACAACGCGGAGAAGATGATAACTGTTTGAGTCTATTTTTCATGGTGACCCCTGTCGATCAGGAAGAGTGCATTCTCTGCTACTGGCTGCTTGACAACTTTCTGCATGAAATACCTGATTCAGCTTTTCAAGCTTTGGAAGACCAGATTATGAGTCAAGACATTTCCATTGTAGAATCACAACGACCACGACGCCTCCCCTTGGACTTGCAAGCCGAATTCCATTTACCGAGCGATCGCTACTCTGTCGCTTACCGCAAGTGGCTTAAACAACAGGGTGTCACCTTCGGCAGCATCTAGAACTTCAATAGCGCTTAACGCTTAACCGAACCGTATTGGCATCACTCTCAGCGTATCAATGACAAACTAACTGAATAAGATAATAATCATAACCTGTAAGCTGATGGATGCAATCCTCATGGTGCAAGACCAGTTTTTACTAAACAATTGGCATGTCTTGGCACACTCGCAAGACCTGCAACCGGGAACCGTTCTACAAAAGCGTCTACTAGGTGAAGATATAGTCCTTTGGCACAATGGCGACAAAGCCTTCGCTTGGCAGGACTTTTGCCCTCATCGGGGAGCGCGCCTCTCCCTAGGATGGGTGGAGAAAGATAATCTTGTCTGTTCTTACCACGGTTTAGCCTATAACACCGAAGGGAAATGTGTGCTAGTTCCAGCTAGCCCAGATCAACCGCCTCCTGCAAGAGCTTGTATCCGAACTTACCGAATTCAAGAGCGCTACGATTTGCTGTGGGTTTGTCTGGGAACACCGCAATATGACATACCTACATTTCCAAACTGGGAAGACACCTCCTTCCGCAAAATTTTGTGCGGTCCCTACCACTTCAACTCTAGTCCTCTACGTGTCGTTGAAAACCTCATCGATCCAGCGCACTTCGCCTTTGTACATAAAGGAATGTTCGCTGACTCCAGCCGTCCGGAGTTGACGCATTATGACTTAGAGTCGCATCCAGATGGTATAAGTTTCAAATGTGGTATGTGGGAACTGGATCGAAACTCGGAAGATCCCTTGGCATCGATGTTATTTGCGACTTACCAGTACAACCTCTGCCATCCCTTGACTGGATACATCTACCGATGCGGAGAAGATGAGAGTCGCATGACCTTATTTTTCATGGTTACCGCAATAGAAGAAGAAGAGAGCGTTTTGTGGTTCTGGCTCGTTGAGAACTTTCTGCATGCTATTCCAGATCCAGCTTTTCTAGCTATGCAAGACCAAATTATAAGTCAAGACTATGCTGTTGTAGAATCGCAGCGACCAAAACGCCTGCCTTTGGACTTGCAAGCAGAAGTCCATCTGCCGAGCGATCGCTACTCTGTGGCTTATCGTAAATGGCTTAAACAACAGGGTGTCACCTTCGGCACTATCTAGAACTTCAATAGCGCTTAACGCTTAACCGAACCGTATTGGCATTACAAGCAGCGCATCAATGACAAACTAAAACCCCTCCAAGCTTTCCTGAAGGCTTGGTGACGGTTGGTGGTGAGTTGGTAGAGGGTACGAGGAGGGCGAGTGGAAAGAAACTACGCTTAGGTATTACTAATTTTTTTAAATTTAAACTAAATTTCAACGTGATATAATATCAGCCTATAAATCAAGCTTTTTGACTACACTCACCTAAATCAATTGGGTGACAACGGTGTGCATCTTACCGTGTGTTAAATATTTTTTTGTCCCAGATCCGCCTAAATAGTGCGGCTATCTGTCCGCTTGTTTGCAAAGTAGTAGCTGCAGCCGTGCTTGAGCGTATCCGCATGGGCGGCGCATGGTAGCCCAACAAGTCTACCAGCTCCACAATTCCTCAAATGGTATCCACTGCCAGCAGTGACTGCCGCTCTCGACACAAACACGAAATTCGTAGATAACGATGTACCAAGCAGATGTGGCTATAAGTAGCACCTATAACCCGACTTTAGTAACACTATCTATCTTAATTGCGGTAGTCGCCTCGTACACTGCCCTAAATCTTACCGGACGAGTGACTATAGCCTACGGAAGGGTCAGGCTTGCTTGGTTGATTGGTGGCGCAATTACTATGGGAATCGGTATCTGGTCGATGCACTTTGTCGCCATGCTGGCTTTTAGTTTACCGATGCCGATCGCCTACGATGTGTGGACTGTAGTGTTCTCGACACTGCCTGCGATCGTTGCTTCCGGAGGCGCACTTTTCCTGACCAGTCGTCGTGTTTTAAACATTCAGGAATTACTGATTGGGGGTGTGTTGATGGGCATTGGCATCGCGTCCATGCACTACATTGGTATGGCGGCGATGCGGACGCAAGCAAGCACCCAGTATGACCCGTTGCTGTTGACGGTGTCTGTTGCGAGTGCCATTGGCGCATCGATTGTATCGCTATGGATGGCGTTTGAACTGCGGACACAGAGCAGTCAAACCCGAAAATATCTCAAGATTTTGAGTGCGTTTGTCATGGGAGGTGCAATCTCCGCCATGCACTATATTGGGATGGCTTCCGCCTCTTTCACGCCAACTAACGTTGCTGTCGCAGCCGCAAACCAGGGAATGGAAGGTTCCCAAACCTGGTTGGCTGTTGGCATTGGAATTGCTACGCTAGTTATTCTTAGTCTTACACTACTGATACCAATGTACAGCGATTTTTAATTATATATATGTACTTAGGGCTACAAATAACATTGACACTCCCACACCTAGAAGGTGTGGGATTCTTGAAGACTAAGCCAAGTCTCCAATATCCCATAAACTCAATTGAGTTGGCGGGTTCCCAGGCACACCTTGGAAAGCTATTTCTAGCACGGTGTCTCCTTTTAATCCCTGTTAATTCAGGGTTGGGCGTTTCAAACAATGTCAATTGTTTGGGTTCCGCAGAGTCCCTGCGTACCTTTATCATTCTCTTGATTACTAACCCGTTTTGTTGTACGGCACGGGTTTTTATATTGATAGCGGCTTGCTTATCTGCGTGTGCTTCATATCCGCATGATGTGCAAACAAACTTTTCTCCAAAACGAGATAAAGCGTCTACGACGCCGCATTTAGAGCAAGTGCGGCTCGTGTTTTTTGGGTCTACCTTGAAAAAACTTTTTCCCAACTTCGCAGCTGCGTACTGAATTTTTTCTATCAAAGTTGCCCATGAAGCATCTGAAATGGAACGATTCAAACCGCGTTTAGCTGATTGACCGTTCTTGAGAAATCGACCTTGTTTAACATCATCAGGCTTAGGCTTACACCTTGCTTTCATCCCTTTGATGTTCAGGTCTTCCACGCTGATAGCGTCAGCTTTTCTAACTATCTTGCTGGCAACTAGCCATTGGTAGGCAGTGCGTTTGTCAGCATACTTTTTGTGGAGCCTAGCAACTTTTTGCGCTTCTTTCTTACGATTAGCGCTACCAATATTTTTCCTAGATAAGCGTCGCTGCCTGATTTTTAAAGTACGTTTACCTTTCTTGGAGGTACTAGGGCGGGGATTGTCAAAGTCAGAACCATCTGAGCAATGAACAAGCTTAGTCAATCCCATGTCCAATCCCACAACAGTATTAATACCAATTTAAGATGAAGCTGCATAGAATGGAGAGAAGGAAACTTGAGAAGTTTAAATACCCATGAGCCGTCCTTTTAAGATTGAAATCGTAGAGAGCGAAGAGGAACTAAAAAAACGTCTACAAACAGTCAACTTGGGAAACCAGAAAGAAAAACTACAGATGCTGTGGTGGCTCAAAAGTGGGCAGGTAAAGGAACAACAGGAAATAGGTAAACGCTTGGCTAGAGATACTTCAACAGTGACAAGATGGTTACAGAAGTATAGAGCGGGTGGGCTGTCTGGCTTATTGGAAATTAAGAAAGCGCTCTTGTGCAAAACGGAAAATCAATGATGATGCGCTCGCCGCACTCAATATTGAGTTAAAAACAGGAAAAGGCTTTAGTAGCTATGGTGCGATAGTAGAGTGGTTGAAAAAAGAACATGGACTTGATATTGAGTATGGAACGGTTTATGCATTAGTTCGATATCAATTAGGAGCAAAACTAAAAGTACCACGTCCTCAAAGCTACAAGCACTGGCGTTGAGTTGGTATCTGAGTTTAAAAAAAACTTGGTATGATTTTGAACTGTCTCGAAAAGCTTTTGGCACAAGGGAAGTCTGTCCACTACCTCTGTGAGGATGAAACTAGGGTTGGACTAAAAACTTAAAGAGTGAAAGTAATTACTGCTGCTGGAGTTAAGCCCACTGTATCCGTTAAATGGCAACGAGATAATTTTTGGATTTATGGCGCGATCGCTCCCTTGACGGGAAAACATTTTCGCTCACGTTTATCCAAAACTTAATGGAGAATATTTTCAACAGTTTTTGGACTGGTATCTTGTGCAATTAGGCGACGACTATGCAATTTTACAGATTGACCAAGCGAGCGCTCATATAAGTTCCGCGATTCGCGCTCCCTGAAAATCTTATCCCTTTGCTTCAACCACCGCATTCTCCAGAACTTAACCCAATCGAAAGGCTATGGCAGTTCATTAAAAAATCGCTGAAAAATGAACTCTTTTCTTCTCTACAAAATTTAGGCGTTCGCATCCAAGAAATATTTGATAAACTTACATTTGAACAGGTAATTTCTGTTTCTTCTTACAACTTTATATTGGAACCTCTATTCTATGCAGCTTCACATTAAATTGGTATAACTTCTTTTGGGGTTGGATAATCAGGAACTGAATCATCCCTAATTAATATACTCGTGTACCACCCATCTGCTTTTTTACGCAGTGTTACGGTACGAATCTGGAATCCTTGTGGAATAGGACGAGAATTATAAAAACGCATCCACCCTATTGATGGCAGATATATTTTGTTCCCATCGAGCTTAACGTCACCTGGCTTGTACTGGAAAGAACGAAAGTTAGACCTGTTTTTAAATGAAGGAAATCCGCGACCATGTTTAAAGAAGCCTTCCATTGCCGTGTCAAGACGCTTACCCTGATCTGCAACACGTTTGAGTGGATTGCTTTGTACCAAGGTCTAGCCTGCTTCATTTCTGCCAAATAAGCATCTTGCATTAAAGAGCAAGAGCGCTTTTTAATTACTCCGTTTTTGTCTAGATTCTTCCAAGGATTATGCAGATTTGAGTTTTTGCTTAAGGAACATGTTAACGGGTATCGCTCAGTTTTTGTTCTGATATCGCAATACTCACCCATGATAAAGGTTTGATAATAGCCGTCAATGCGGTCAGCCAAAAACCAATTGAACAAACTACGCTGCATATCTAACCACGAATCCATGACTTTTGATTGACTTTGCTTAGGGCGCAACTTGTACTGGTAGCTAACCTGCATCTTGACTCATCTTTCTTTATCGACCTATGATTAGGTTAGTCCACCTAGCTAAAAAATGTCAACACCAAGACCTAAAAAGAAAGCAATGAGGAACGAGCCTTTGTTCTATGATGAAGCAAAGGTTAGAAAAGCAATTTGGCTAACTCCTTCTACTTGGGATACTTTAAAACAAGTAGCTGAATCTGAAGGGGTCAGTGTTAGCGAATTAGTTGAAAGATGGGGACGGCACTTAAAAGTGCCTGCGGCTTCCTCCCACGCCGTCCCATGACGTATGTGGGTGACTAAGGAACCCACATACTCGTGGGCTTCCGCCTTTAACTACTGTGAGGATTCTTTCCCAGCAAAGAATTCTCACAGATCAGGCGTTGCTTGCGATTTGCAGCCTGCAACTGTTCTCTTACGCTTTAGGACGGCTCCCAAACTGCCGACTACCAGCGCGCCCACAATAGTCGTGGGTTCGCCCACTGTTTTTGCTGCCACAATCTTGAAATCAGGTCCGTTGTCATTAGGAACACCACTAAGTAGTCCATTATTGTTAGAGCTAGTTAATCGCAGTGTTTTCGTGGTAATTCCATCCAGCCTAATGCCTTGCGACCCAATATTGAAAGGTCCATTGTTAAGAACTGGAATGACCTCAGTACTAATGTTGTAGTCAGCTTTCGTGTAGTTTTGCCTCAATATTTTGTAACTTGCTACAACTGCATTATTATCGTCCAACGCTTCAACTAATAAATCGCTATCGCCTGCAACTGCTCCACCCGGTGTTCCACCACGCTCCCAGAACAAGAAGGTATTCACGGGATTCTCGAAAGAGACCTCGATACTTGCTGTATTTGCATTTTCACGCGTGACCAGAATACTATTCAGATTTAGGTTGCCCAAACTGTTAACAATGTCTTGATCAGTTGGGTTGGGTTTTGAGGGACCTTCTCCAAGCAGGTTGTCGCGGGGGGTATTGGGACCTCGTCCTGAATGGAGTACGCCCAGGACACTTCCATCGTCGAGGGTGTAGGTATCGTTTTGGAGAATCTTTGCCTGTTTGACAACCTCAAAGTTGCTAATCGTGTTTCCATTAAACACCACTGAGTCCAGGCGGATATCTCTTGTGGGGTCATTTAACAGATTACCTGTAGGATCGTTAATCGGACTAGCCGTGACATTAGTTTTAAACGAAAACTGAGTGAATGATGCTGCCATAGCAGGCAGTGTGGTCACTAGGGAAGCTATTGATACAAAGGCAGCTGTTGTTGCGATTGCGCTAAGCGCTCCCTTCGAGTACGCGATCGCGTTTGCAAAGATAGTTTTCAAGAGCATTTCACCTTAAATAGACACCGAAAATAAACTTGCTTGACTGAATCAGACAGATTGCTAAGCACAACAAAACCCGCCGCACAGCCTCAAACATGTACAGCTTCGCGCCTGTTGCAACAAGCGGAGTTTTAAACTTCTCCACATTTTGGGTAAATTAGCTTCTCAGTTTCTGAAAACCTTTAACTAAGGCAGGACTTACGCAAAATGATGAAGAAACGAACCACAAAGGACGCAAAGGACACGAAGAAATAAGAGTTTCAGAGAGTTCTTGCGTAAGTCCTATAAGGAACTTTCTTTGTTATTACTGTAAATTTATCAATTTACCGTATTTGAGTAGAAATATCCCACAGCTTTTTATCTATGTCAATAACTATCTTTTATCACTCTAGGTTGAGGAGAAATAGAAATCAGGGTGAAGTCTTTTGGTTCAACTAAAACTTTCCAACACTGTCAACAAACTCTTCAACATTAAATAGGAAGAAGTTGCCCCTGGATCTTGATGTCCCACGCTGCGTTCTCCCAAGTAGCTAGCCCGTCCTTTTTTGGCAACCATCGGCGTAGTATCCTTCATTCCTTGTTCTGCTGCTGCTACAGTTCGTTGCATCGCTTGCAATGTATTGTTTCCCTCAGCCACAGCTTGTTGAAAAGTTGTTACTGCAGGAGATAAAACATCTACCATCGTTTTGTCGCCAAGTTGTGCTTTGCCACGCCCAAGCACACCATCTAATCCAGCTTGGAGTAGCCCAAGCATATCCTGCTCATTCAAGTCCTGTTTACCAGCTACTGCCGTACTTGCTTGCAGAAACAAAGTGCCATAAAGAGGACCACTCGCACCGCCTATTGAGGAAATCAAAGTCATACTGACTGCTTTCAAAATGCTACTGATATCCTTATCTGCAACAGTTGGTAACTGAGCGATCGCCTTTTTGAAACCGCGATCCATATTGATCCCGTGATCAGCATCCCCGATCGCCGCATCTAATTCTGTCAAATAGTCTTTATTCTGCTCTATCTCGGCTACAAATGTTTGCAACCATTGCAATATCTGCTGTTTTGTCACCATACATTAAACTCCCCAACGCAGACTTGGTGTCTTTACAGGCGCATCCCATAACCGAATCATCTCATCATCCAACTTCAACAGGGTAATTGAACAACCTTGCATATCCAAAGAAGTGATGTAAGGACCAATTAAGTTTCGCACAATTTGCAATCCCTTCTGTTCGCAGATTTCAGCCAGTTTGCGGTAAACAATATAAAGTTCAGAAATTGGAGTCCCACCCATGCTGTTGACGAAAGCCAGCAGCTTATCTCCCTTTTCAAAAGCGGGATCAATCAATTCCACATCCACCCATTCCCCTTTTTCTTCATCCCACTCCCGCACTGTACGAGTGTAGGGCACATCTTCAATAATCGATAACGCCAGCGTCTCTGTAATTTCGTCTGCTGATTTGATAGTTATGCGATCGCGTCCTGGTTCACCGTGGATACCGATCCCCATTTCTATTTCCTGATCTCCCAGTTCAAAGGTAGGCGTTCCTTTGGCGGGTACTGTGCAAGAAGTCAGTGCGATCCCCAAGCTACGTCCATTCAAATTCACCCGACGGCACAAATCTGCTATTCGCTGCAAATCATACCCTTGCTGTGCCGCAGCACCACAGATTTTTTCTGCTAGCACTGTCGTTCCCACACCCCGGCGTCCTTGTGTATACAAGCTGTCCTTCACCGCCACATCGTCATCAATTAACATACTTAGCACCCGGATACCTTCACTACGGGCTAACTCCGTTGCCATCTCAAAGTTCATGATATCGCCGCTGTAGTTCTTGACGATATAAAGGATACCAGCACCTCCATCAACTCTCTTTGCAGCTTCCAGCATTTGGTCAGGGGTGGGAGAAGTGAAAACCTCTCCTGGACAAGCAGCATCCAGCATTCCCATCCCTACAAAGCCTGCATGCATCGGTTCATGACCGCTACCCCCTCCTGAAATAATTGCTACTTTTCCTTGTACGGGTGCATCGGCTCGATAGACAAAAGCAGGGTCATAGTGGACTTTGATTAAATCCGTATGAGCGGCTGCCATACCTTGCAAACTTTCGTGAATAAAGTCTTCTGATTTATTAATAAGTTTTTTCATAGTCAAGTCACTTTTTATTCAGAGGTTCCTAAAAGCAAGAATAAAACACCTTGCTGCTTTGTTGTTTCTGAGAGATGTGTAAACTTAAGTAAAACTTAAGAAATATTGTTAATAAATATTGCAGGTAGTTGATCCCCTTGCTAGTGTATGCAAAGTACAGTTGGTTCTGGTAGATACTTGTATCTAAAAGAGGTGTTATCCATGCTCTACGTAAATCTAGGCTTTTCACTGAAGTCACTGATTCTTTGAATTGTTAGCAAAGATATTTTTCCGACTGCTTTACACCAATTTTCCGGCAAGACGGTTGAAATATCTTTACTTAAATCTTGCACCCCACCCCCCAACCCCCTCCCCGCAAGCGAGGAGGGGGCAGAAAATAAGGGTTTTAAAGCGGGCGTGCAAGATCTAAATTTATTGCTCCTTCTACACTGAGGATTAGTTTAGACGGTTGCTTACTTACTTCATTCTTACGTATTGCCAGTCCAACTCAAATCTTCCTGAAGTCTGACTAAATACATACCCAAAGTTTTTCTGCAAGAATGCGGTAAAACAAGCAAGATTTCTCAGAAATTTCTGACTACGAACGGTTTAGTTCAATTTATACCCCAATCACGAGTCTCTTTCGTCTCACTCCACGCCCAGGATGCAGGCTTTGTTGCAAAATCCTTCAACTGGGCACTGGTGGGCTGGCACGATGAGACATCAACTCTGGAGGTTTTAGTGATGAATATTCAAGGAAAAACGGCTCTTGTGACTGGAGCCTCACGTGGTATTGGAAGAGCGATCGCCATCGAATTAGCAAGACAAGGAGTCAAACGGCTGTTGTTAGTGGCACGGGATAGTGTTCGGTTAGCTGAAGTCGCCACGGAAATACAGATGCTTGGTGTGGAAGTCATCACCTTGACTTTGGATTTATCTGAAGTTGTAGAAGTGAATATTGCGATCGCCCAAGCTTGGCGAGATCACGGACCAATTGATTTGCTCGTTAATTGCGCTGGAGTTGCCCACCAAGCGCCTTTTTTAAACTCTCGACTGTCAAATGTCGAGGCAGAAATATCCGTTAATTTAATCGGAATGTACACCATGACTCGTCTCGTTGCCCGACGCATGGTGACACAAGGCTCAGGGACAATCGTGAATGTTTCCAGCTTGATGGGCAAGGTGGCAGCACCGACAATGGCAACTTATAGCGCCACCAAGTTTGCAATTGTCGGGTTCACCCAAGCCCTGCGCGGCGAGCTAGCTGCACACAATATCCGAGTCATAGCTTTGCTGCCATCTTTGACCGACACTGATATGGTGCGAGAATTACAGTGGTTTCGCTGGGTATTACCCACGAGTGCCGAGAAAGTTGCTCAGGCGCTTGTTGTCGGACTAAGCAGGGATTCGCCAGAAATCTTGATAGGATGGCAAAGTCATTTAGCTGTTTGGTGCAACCGCATCGCTCCTTGGCTGTTGGAAAAGGTTTTACTGATGGCGGCTCCGATGTCGCAAAACAGACAACCACGCTACCCTAGATTCAGAAACGCTAGGGCATCGATTCAGTAGAACTCTTGCACTCATTCAAATTTTTTGAAATTAAACCACAGATGGACACGAGATTTACACAGATAAATATCGGTGTTCATCTGGAGGACACTGCGCCCTTGGGGGTTCTCCCCGAGTCGTGCAAGTGTCCGTTGTTCATCTGTGATTCAAAAATTCATAAATCGTATTTTTGCAAGAAGTCTAGTAATTTCCCATTTCTATCCCAAAAGTGCATAAGTTGATTTTGCTTACAGTTATTAAGGATGTACAAGGAAAGTTCCAAGCTTAACTCACTTTTTGACGAATTTAGTTAAAAGGTAAGTTTACAACAATTGCATGAGGCTAACTCAAATATGAGATAAATGCCATGAGTTCAAACAATCAAGTCAAAACAAGAGAACAGTTACTTTATCTTCTCTCACAGGCAGCAGAGTTGGAACATTCACTTGCCTGCCAATACCTTTTTACTGCCTTCAGTTTAAAGCAATTTACAGATGAAGGAGTTTCTCAAGCTCAATTAAATAAGATTAATAACTGGCGTAGCACAATCAATGAAATCGCAGTAGAGGAAATGCTACATCTTGCACTGGCTAGCAACCTTCTGACAGCGATTGGAGGAGCGCCATATTTTCGACGTGCAAATTTTCCGCAGGCTAAAACTTACACTTCGTTGAGCCTCTTATTCAAGCTAGCTCCTTTTAATCAAGCAACACTTGACAGATATATTTGTTTTGAATTACCGAACAATTTTCAAGATGAGGGGGACAAAGAACGTTGGAATCAGTTTTGCCAGACAATCAAGGAAGACCAAGAAATGTTAAGGCTTTTAGCCCTACCAGCACCACTGCTTCCCAAAAAACTGGAGTACAACACTATTGGGGAACTCTACGGGCTGATTCGCCAAGGCTTTGAGACTATCGGCGAAAAATTGTTTATTGGTCCACCTAATGCCCAAGCAAGCGGGATTTTCCGAGACATTATACAAGTCACGGACGTGGATTCAGCAGTAAAAGCGATTGACCTTATCGTCATACAGGGCGAAGGATCTCCTACAAACCGACAAGACAATCATTTTGCAAAGTTCACAAAAATTCGTGAACAGTATTTAGCAGAATTGGAGAAAGATCCCAAATTTCAACCTGCTCGACCAGTCATTGAAAATCCACTATTAGATCTTCAACAAGACAATACAACACCAGGTGCAAATATCATTACCGATTCATTAAGTCGGGACGTAGTAGAGATATTCGCTGCACTTTATGAGGTCATGCTGCAAATACTGATGCGTTTCTTTGCGCGTACCTCCGAGAGTGAGGAACAGCTCTATATTCTCAAAAGTGCGTTCATTAACCTCATGCCTTTTGGTCTGTCTCCGTTGGCTCAAGCAATAACCCAATTGCCTGCAGGTAAGGAATATCCTAACACGAACGCTGGTCCCAGCTTTGAGGTCTATGCAGATGTTCAGTTGCTCCCGCAGATCAAGAGTGCGTGGATCTTTTTCCAAGAAAGACTGCAAGAAATTGCTGTAGCTTGTGATGCGCTCATTGGCGACTCTAGAACGCAACCCTATCCTCACTTAGTGCAAGCCTTGACGGATGTGTCGGTGGCGCTGGAAAAGATAGCCCATACTATTTCACTCGAACCAAATGGAGGAACCTGGGCAAACGGCATCTCACAATTATTCTCGCCGATGGATGTAGATCATATGAAATCAACATTTTCTCAAATGAATCTTGATGATTACGACGAAGTGAAGGCTCGTGCAGATCAGGTTCTTAGGGTAGTGAACAACAACCGTATGCCTTTGCTTCCAGAAGGACCTTGGACAGAGGAAAGAAAAGAGCTTTTCAAAAAATGGAAAGAAGCTAGTTTCCCCAGGTAACGCGATCATCCTCGGATCGTAAGCAGTTCACAAAAGTTTATGTTTAAGGTCAAACATAATCCAACTTGAAAAGGAGAAATTTTTGTCATGACGAATTCTTCAGGTTTTCAGTGGTTCCCCACGAATGCTCCGTCTCAAAGAAGATACGACGATATTTGGTTTATTAACGCTTCCACTGGTTGGGCAGTAAATAGCGACGGTAAAATTTTGAAAACCACCGATGGCGGCGTTAACTGGAAGCAACAATTCCAAACACCTATTACTCCAGGTACGAATCGAGGAGTTTGGTTGAGGTGCGTTGGTTTTACAACCCCCTTAAATGGTTGGGTTGGAACAGTATCTCCGGAGCAACGCCTTTATCACACAACTGATGGAGGGGAGACTTGGACTGGTGTAGAGAATCTCCCTGAAAACGCTCCGGTGAAGATTTGTGGTCTTTCGGTAGTCAATGAATCGGTCATTTACGCTTCCGGCACCAACGATCCTCTTGATATCCCCGCCCGCATGATGAAAACGGTTGATGGTGGAGCAACGTGGACCGCGTGGGATATGAGCGAATATGCCACTATCTTGATTGATACATATTTCACTAGTCCAGAGCGTGGCTGGGTTGTCGGTGGGAAAGCTGACAAAAGTATTTCCAACCCAACTCGTGACGATGTCATCCCAGTTGTTCTTTATACAGAAGATGGTGGAAAAACCTGGGAAAATCGCGTCGAAGATATTCGCTCTTCTTTTCCCTTAGGAGAATGGGGTTGGAAAATTCAATTCCTGAATGACGAGATTGGCTTTGTCTCTCTGGAAAATTTCAAACAAGGTGCAATTGTGAAGACAACAGATGGGGGCAAGACCTGGAAAAGGCTTCCTGTTAACGATCCTCAAGGCAATGCCAATCTAGAAGGAATCGGATTTATTGATGAGAGTCGCGGTTGGGTTGGCGGCTGGGGAGATGAAAATTTCCGAGGAGGTTATAGCAGCCAAACAAAAGACGGCGGCGAAAACTGGGAAGATGCCAATGAAATCGGTAGATTCATTAATCGATTCCGATTCCTTGGCAACCCTGTGACCATCGGTTACGCTTCAGGCGCAACAGTTTACAAGTATGCTGAGGCACCTGTAGCCTTCGCTGCTGATCGAGAAGCGGTGCCACCAACCGCGTTTCTGCTTACAAATGCACCTGCGCGGTTTGAGCGTGAGCTGACAATTGAATACACAATCCCGGACAATACCAAACGAGCCACAATCAATATTTGGAACCGATTCGGAACGCAAGTCCGCACACTAGTTGATGAAATCAATCCAGGTGCAGGTTCCAAATCAGTCGTCTGGGACGGAACAAACGATTCAGGGGAACGTTTGCCGTCAGGTATGTTTATTTACAGATTGACCGTAGATGGGGATGCAGAGAGCAGAGTGATCCGTTTGGATACCTGATAAAGCAATACGGTTGCCGATAAGACAATTTGCAAAAACCATAACCTTTGTAGAGACGTTGCATGCAACGTCTCTACACGTCTACAAGGGCTGACTTTTCACGCCATGTGGAAAACGACGAAAAACCTAACCCCCACCTTTTAATCCCTTGTGGATTGTGCTTGACTTGTGCCGTGCAACTTAATAAAACTATCAAAGGCATACCAAGCCAACACATACCAAGGAATCGTTTCTAATTGCAATCCCCTAACAAGTAACTGCCGAATAGAAAAGATACCCAGTCCTAAAGGAAAAAGAACGCGCAAATCAACAACATTACTTGTCGCTTGTTGGACTTGCTTGTTCAAATCAACAACTGCATTGGAAACTCCTACTGCTGCTTGGGACTTTCCTAATGCGATATCACCGAAAATAATGCCTAAATCCCGCAGCGAGGCGAAAACATTGTCAAGGCTTCCATTTTCACCATCATGATTTATAACAATACTGCCATTCTGGATATTAGTCCGCACCTGATTAATATTAGGATTTGCTTGTAGTGCATTAGCAATTCGTTGCATTTCCCCAGATTGACGATGGGACGGTGCAACTCTCAAACGCAAGCGTCCTGGGGTAGAACTGACAACCCGCGTAGATATAGGTTTAAATGCAGTTTTTATAGAGTTTTCATCAATAATTTTTGGCATTTGAGTGAGATTCATATAACCATTTTTTAACACTTAACTACCCTCCTAATTTAGGAATTCGTAATTCGTCATTAAGTAGAAAATCATGACGAATTACGAATTTCCTTGAATGTTCCCTGGCTGAACCAGGGAACAAGAAATGACTGGAAATTACATACCGTTATCAGAAACATTGTCAGCAGAGGTACTTGCAACATCAACTGCTGGTAGCTGTCTTCCTTCAGCCAGTTCTGCTCTGGCTTCAGCTACAATGTCCTCCCAACTTTCGCCAAGTTCTGCAACGGCTCCCTTGCTTTTTTCATACAGAGCAAGTCCGCCTTTAATCAGTGACTTGGTTATTGGTTTACCAACGCCAGCCACGACCGGAATCACTACAGGTGCTAAAAGTACTGCTCCAATACCGGCTATAATACCAGGTGCGCCAGCGTCTTCAACAAAGTCAGTAATTTTAAATCCCATGACTATTTTCCTCCTGATGAATTGAAAAATTTTAGAAAGTCTACAATCGTACTATCGTTAGGACAGCTATCTCATCCTACTGATGGTAGAGTTTTTTGCTTGCGGCTTTTAAGAATTGGGCGCAAACCATTGACTCCTGCAACGACTGTCGAACCATTGTTAACGACTGTTGCTGCTAAGGGGTTAAGACCAAACAAAACTGCTATCAACAATGCCCCTATGTTAGGAACGGCGATCAGACCAGTGTTTTGCCGAATCAACTGCCTAGCTTTGCGGGCAATTTCAATTGCCTCCAACAAACCATGCAAGTCATTCTGCATCAGCACTACGTCCGCAGTTTCGCGGGCAATTTCAGAACCGTTGGCGAAGGAAACGGAAACATCAGCATAAGCTAAAGCTGGCGAATCATTGATGCCATCGCCAACAAATGCAACTGTCTTGCCTTGTTCGTGCAGTTCGCGGACAACCGTTGCTTTCTGTTCAGGAAAAGCTTCTGCGTGGGTATGCGTCGGATGAATTCCTAATTGAGCAGCAACAGCGCTAGCAGTCCGCTTGTTGTCTCCAGTCAGCATGTGGACTTCCACACCTTCGACTGTCAACAGCGATGTGATTACTTCTCGACTTTCGGGACGAAGTATGTCACTATACTCTATTCTACCTTGAAGTTGACCATTACTCGCGACATAAATCAGTGATTTTGCCTGTTTTTGGTGACCATTAAGATTCATCTCCACGCCTTCAGTACGCAGAAAGCGCTCGCTCCCCACATAAACAGTCTCGCCGTCAATTTGTGCTTTCACGCCCAGACCAAGTTGATAATCCCACTTGCTACGGGGCAGAACTTCGATTCCCTGGGTTTGGGCATAGCGCACAATTGCCTCTGCCACTGGGTGAGTTAAACGCTGTTCCGCAGCAGCAGCCAGTTCCAGGACTCGCGTCGTTGACGTTGCCGGATTCAGACTTTCGACACCAACAACATCCACTTCACCTTTCGTGAGTGTGCCTGTCTTATCAAACACAATGGTGTCAACTTCTGCGAGTTTTTCTAAGGCGCGTCCGCTACGAATCAGAACACCGCGCCGTGCTGCATAAGTTAGTGCTGCCAAAACCGTAGTTGGAACTGATACACGAATTCCAGTGGCAAAGTCCAGGGTCAGGACACTGGCAGCGCGTGCTGGGTTACGGGTTGCGGCAAATACTGCCCCACCCAGTAGCAATGTTGGCACGACAGCTTTTTGAGCAATGTTCAAGGCATAGTTTTCCATGCGGGTATCGTGGACAGGAGCTTCTTGCATTAACTTAATGCTCTGTCCAGCACAGGTGTCGTTACCTATCCGTTCCGCCGAAATATAAATTCGTCCCTCCCGCATCAGGGTTGAAGCATAAACGGTTTGTCCCTTTTTCTTCAAAACCGGCATCGACTCACCGGTGAGTTTCTGCTCATCCAGCAGCGCTTTACCGCGCAGGATTGTCCCATCCACCGGCACTTGTTCGCCAGGGTAAACAATCACCGTATCCCCTCGCTGGACATCTTGAATGGGAATTTGCACCTTTTCACCGTCACGCTCAACCCAGACGAACTGTCCGAGAGAACTGAGCAGATCCAGAGTTTGCTTAGCCGAAGAACGAGCCGTGCGATCGCGTATGTTTTCCCCAACTTCAATCAAACTCAGCATCAGTGCAGGGGTGAGAAATTGACCTTGGACTGTGGTAATGGCGATCGCCATAAAATCCAGAAAGTCAATATTCAGTTTGCGGTCAACCCAGATCCCCTCCCAAGCTCGTTTAACAACGGGTAATGTGGCAAGGGCTATACTTCCCGCTACCATCAGAGGTGGAATAGTAAATCCCAGCGGTCCACCCAACACAGCTAAAGCGGTAGCTATAGCCGAAAGTTGCATCCCAGGCCAAGATTTTTCTTCTTCATCGGACGCAGGTTGTGGCTTGGATTGTTTGAGAACGATGACTTCACTAGCCGCTTGGATCAAATAGCTCAGATGCGAACGTATCTTAGCATCTGAAACTTTGTTGGGTTGATAAGTGACTGTCAGTGACGCCGCCGCAGGCTTGATCCGAACACTTGTGACAAGGGAGTCAGCTTCCAACAACACTTGCAGGCGTTGTGCATAGTCCGCATCAGAACGCAGGCGAGGTACTCGCAACCTCATCCTTCCCGGGGTCGTATGCACAAGGCTGCATGGAACTTTGGGAGACTGAACCTGTGAGTGTCCATTCCTCTCAACTAAAGAACCCTTCCCATTTTTTGCTGCTACAGCGACTTCGGAAACATAACCTCGGGAGGGCGGTATTTGCACACTAACTTCTGCCATTTCTTCTTCTTCTCTCTCATACAAAAATTGTTCAAATTGAATTTTCAAAGCCTGCTGTGCAAGACACAGATAGGGTGCATTAAGGGGAGCCAGCGCTGCAGGAGGGTTTCCCTCCGTAGGCGACTGGCGGGTGGGGGACGAATCAGTAAACAGTGAACAGTTACCAGTGAACAGTGAAGAGAAATTGGTCACTGATAACTGGTCACTGATAACTGAAAATACTGATAACTGGTAACTGATAACTGATAACTGTTAAAGCTACCCTATTTCCTGACACCCATACATCCTACTTTCAAGCGACGGCTTGCCTATCTTCTGGCTAATTTATGGCAACAACAGTATCCCCAGCAGCAGATTGAATCAGATTCGATAGATATGATATGGCTTGTTCCAAAAGGCTCAAAGAACGCTTTTGGGAATTGAGCATTGCTCCAGGCTTGTAGGTAATCACTATCGAGGCTGCCGCGTTATTAACGCGATAGCGCACGCTCGCCCCGAAGGGGTGCTCGCCAGTGACGACAGGATCTGCTTTGAGCAACGCCTCCAACCGTTGGACGTATTTTGAGTCTTTAGCTATTCGAGGCACGCGAAAACGTACTCGCCCTGGAATTGCATGAGCAATGCTATACGTCACTGTTGCTGGTTGCTTTACTGTTTCATGAGTCTTGCCAACATCATGATTGAACTGGTCTTGTGGGGTGGAGAGAAGTCCGAGCGGAGGTTTCCTCCGATCGGAACTTCGGGGCATCTTGCCCGCCCCTTTTAATTCCAATCCTAGGGATACTCCCGCCCTCTCTGATTTGGATTGCAGGGATACTCCCATCCCAACTGATCGGGGATCAGACGAGACGCCCGCACTCACAGTTTCATAACCATTCTCTTTTTCTTGTACAACGCTCTTACGAGTGGCTCTTTGAGATACAGAGGATGAAATCACTGGCTTTTCGGTTGCTGGCATTGTCTCTTCTGGGTTGCTGGCAGATTGAATCAGATTAGCCAAATACAGACGAATCTCAGAATCTGACATAATACCAGATTTGTAAGTAATGACAATAGACCCTGCCATGTAATTGATTTGCTGAGTGATTATCCAAGGCTCACAAGCGAGCAAATTCTGCAAGCGCTGCACATATTCTCGGTCTTCGGATATCCGAGGAATGCAAAATCCTACTCTGGTTGGAAGTGCATGGGTAATGCTGTAATAAACCGCAGAGTGTGGCTTTGCTATTGGAGAATGAGTCTCTTGCTCTACTATTTCTGTTTCCTGAGACTTCTTACTTGAGTGCAGTGTTAATTGCGATGTTGAACCAGCCATTTTTGTCCTCCAATGTTCCTGAGTCGGGAACTGAGTCTAACGGAAAGTTCGCCAGAAACGATAGAGCCGTAGAAAGAGCCGGAGTCTTGAAATCAGACCATATACTGGCTGTTTCGATTGGCTGCTGTTCTGCTGTTGTTGATCCTGCTGGTTCTACAAGCTGATTTGGTGGAAGCGGTTGCTCTGTTGTTGTGTTTACAGGTGTTGTCTTTACAGGTGTTGTTTCAGGGATTGTTTTGTCAGCCAACTCCATCAAACCAACCCAGTAGGACACTGGTATCTCACCTGCTTTGTGGGCGATCGCAATTGATGCTGCATCGCAATTCATACGCACGCTTGTCACTTTAGAATCGGTTTTCAGTAACCTCTCAAGTCGCCGCGCATAAGCGCGATCGCGGGCAACTCGCGGCACATTAAACCTGATACGTCCTGGAATGGCATGAACAACGCTATAAGCAATTTTTCCAGGCTGTGCTTTTACGTCGTTAACCTTGTCAACAACATTTGTTGACTTTTCAGTTTTGATGGGAAATGTTTGCTGCACTTTTGATGATGAAGGTTGGTCAGTTTTATTGAGTTTTTTTTCCGAAGCTTTTTGAGAATTTTTCTTGATTTGTGATGCTGCAACTTGAGGCTTAAGAGAGTCAATCACCCGACGAGTTGCATTTGCCGTAATCATGTAAACCGGAATCGATGGCAAACCACTGATTCCCAGTCCTCCGGTGACTGCTAATCCCGTAAACATCGGAATAAACGAAATGCCCTGCTCTTTCCAAAATTCAGCAGATTTCCATGCAGCAAACGGGTCTTGTTTGCTTTCTGCTTGAGGCGAAGCTGGCAATTGGTGTATGTCAAATTGCTGGAGTCTCTCCAACATCTGGGGCAAGGACAGTTTCTTTTCATCAAAGTTAACGACTAAACTGCCCGTTTGATCATTAACGGAGACTTCCCTGACCCCATCTTGCTTTCTTAAATTTTGAGAGATGGTTTCAAGTATCGAGTTATGACTACCGTCAGTAGCACGGATTCGGACGCGCCCTGCTGTTGCATGAACAATATGCAATCCACCTACAGGTGGTTGCATTGTTGATTGTGCAACAGATTGTGCAACAGATTTGCTGGTAGTTTCACTTGATTCATCGCTTTGTTGATGATCTTGTTGGTGATCTGAGATTAAATCGACAAGCTTTTGCTCCCGAGGACTTAATCTCTCGCGACTACTGAGAGTTTTGGTCATTTACCCGATAACTGCGTCAAGCCAGATGGTTAACAATAGGTTAAATGTAACTTAAAATTCCAAAGATATGATCACTCTTTAGAATTATTAATACTTAAGTGTTGTTAATCACTCTTTTCTGATATTCCTGCTCTGTGATTACGTCCAAAGTACTTTCTAGCTTATCTAAAAAGACGATACCGTCGAGATGGTCATACTCGTGTTGAAATATACGAGCTACAAAATCAGTCAATTCTTGCTTTTGTAGTTTACCATTTCGGTCTGTATATTCTACTTCAATTGCTTGGGATCTTGGAACTAATCCTCTAATCCCAGGAATAGACAAACAACCTTCCCAACTTTTAACTATCTCCGTTGAAGAAGCAATGATTTTGGGATTAATCATTGCAGTTGGTTCCATCGACGGAGCGTTGGGATACCTGGGATTAGGGCGAGAGGCAACGATAAATAGACGACAGGATTCGGCAACTTGAGGTGCAGCAATCCCAACACCGTTAGCCTGAGCAACTGTCGCCATTAAGTCGTCAATCAGTTTTTGAATGCGCTGATCATTGATATTTTCTACCAGTGTAGCTTTTTGATGCAGTATTGGATCGCCTAATTGAATTATTGGTAACAATTCACCCATAAAAATAAAAACTCCTAATTATAGGAAAAGCTTATGAAGGACTTATGAAATATAAAAGATGAATCAGGAATATTTTTAATTCATAATTCATACTTCATAATTTACAGTACATTACAAGTAAATGAAGTACAACGTTGTTGTTTAAAAGCCGAGACACTGAGCAAATTTTACTTCTGACTTCTGAACGGCAGTTGCTTTATGCCGGGGAACCCTTTCACCAGTTGCCTGCGGAGGGAAACCCTCCTGCAGCACTGGTTCACCACCGCACTGCCTCCTCCTGACTTCTGACTTCTGCTGTATAATTTAGCTTTCACGTCTAACAGGTAAAGGTGCAGGTTTAACTGCTATTTGTGTTGTTTGCCCATTGCGTAATACTTGTAATTTTACAGGAAAACCAATTTTACTATTTTCGACTATTTTTTGTACTTCTTCTATTGTAGAGACTGACTGGTTTTCAATGCTTTGAATCACATCACCTTCTTTGAGTCCAGCGGAGGCTGCTGGAGAACGCGGCACAACATCAACTAATAAAACTCCCTTATCTGTTGCCAAATTAATCCCTAATCTAGACTTAACTTTTTCCTTAACTTCTGGATTCAAAGTTACCATTTGAACACCTAAATAAGGATGTTCAACTCTACCTTTTGCTATTAATTCCTGAGCAATCTTCTGTGCCGTACTAATAGGAATAGCAAATCCCAAGCCTTGAGCGCCGCGAATGATTGCAGTATTCATAGCGATGACATCTCCACGAGCATTCAGCAGTGGTCCCCCAGAGTTACCAGGATTAATAGCAGCATCAGTTTGAATGAAATCAACACGCTTGTCAGTAACACCGATGTCACTGCTAGAACGACCTATAGCGCTGATAATACCAGATGTCACAGTATAATCCAAACCAAGAGGATTACCAATCGCAATCACCGCTTCTCCTGGTTGCAAAACTTCAGAGTTACCCAAAGAAACAGTTGGCAAGTTATTTGCTTCTATTTTAATCACAGCAACATCCGTCAGCGGGTCTTCACCCATGACACGTCCGTCAAAAGAGCGACCATCTTTGAGTTTCACCTTGACAATTTCAGCACCGTTCACCACATGGGAATTCGTTAAAATTTGACCGCCGGAGTTAATAATGAACCCAGAACCGCTACCTTGTTCTACTCTTTCTCTAGGTTGCGAGCCAAAAAACCGCTGGAAAAATGGATCATCAAAATCTTCGGGTACCCGAGAAACTACTGTTCTAGCAGCATCAATGCGAACAACTGCAGGTCCGACTTTTTGTACAACTCCAACAACGAAGTTAGGATTACTGGACGATGAGACAACGGATACATTTGTGGAGGTGGTATCAATTGTCCTTTTGACGGGTGTTTGAAGCTGAGCATCTGATTTTCCCGCATCAAGGGTACCAGCAGGTATGGAACAACCCCCAATAGACATCACTGCTACACTACTTAGGAGTATGACCAGATGGGGCAAACGCCCTGCAACAATATCTTTAGGCTGAAAACCATGGTATTTTGTTTTCATGTGTCTTTGCTTCTCCGTATGAATCAGTGGGTGTTAGAATCTTGGCTACCAGGGGAAGTCCAAGAATGATGACAACTCAAAAGCTTATTCGGTGGTGCGCGAGGATAGTTTGCTCCGATTGGCGCTTGCCCATCTCTTCAATTATTGTGACGATCGCTGAGCATTGGTGGTAAATCATGGAAATAGCCATAGAAAATCTGTGGAGTCAGGTACTAGAGCGCTTACAATTAGAGCTATCCCGTCCCACCTTTGAAACTTGGATCAAAACTGCGAGTGCACAGCGATTGGAAAATAATTGCTTGGTGATTTGCACTCCTAACCCATTTGCTCGCAATTGGTTACAGAAATATTACATAAAAACGATCGCTCATGTCGTACAAGATATTCTTGGTTATCCGGTAGATATTTATATAACTGTTACCAATGATGAATCTTCTGTCAGTGAAGAAGTTTCTTCCGGATTCGCGGATCAAGCCAGTATTCCAGAAACGCTTCCTCAAAACCGACTAACTCCAGAATTAAACCCCAAGTATGTTTTCTCGCGATTCGTAGTTGGTGCGAACAATCGCATGGCTCACGCTGCTTCATTAGCAGTTGCTGAGTATCCTGGTAGAGAGTTTAACCCCTTATTCTTGTGTGGTGGCGTTGGTTTAGGGAAAACTCACCTCATGCAGGCGATCGGTCACTATCGATTGGAAATTTGTCCAGATTCAAGAATATTTTACGTCTCTACTGAGCAATTTACGAATGATTTAATTACCGCTATCCGTAACGACAGTATGCAAAGTTTCCGCGAGCATTACCGTGCTGCTGATGTTCTTTTAGTGGATGATATTCAGTTTATTGAGGGTAAGGAATATACCCAAGAAGAATTTTTCCATACTTTTAATACTTTACATGAAGCAGGCAAGCAAGTCGTCTTAGCTTCTGATCGCCCTCCCAACCAAATTCCTCAGTTGCAAGAACGTCTGTGTTCTCGATTTTCTATGGGGTTAATTGCTGATATTCAAGCGCCTGATTTAGAAACGAGAATGGCGATTTTACAAAAAAAAGCTGAGTATGAAAATATTCGTCTCCCCAGGGATGTCGTTGAGTATATTGCTTCTCACTACACTTCTAATATTCGAGAGTTGGAAGGAGCATTGATTCGAGCGCTAGCGTATATTTCTATTTGGGGTCTACCGATGACGGTGGAAAATCTTGCACCGATTTTAGAACCGCCAACGCAGAAGGGAGAAGCTACACCAGAAGGAATTTTAACAGTGATAGCTGAAGTTTTTGATGTACCAATAGAAGACCTTAAAGGGAATTCACGGCGACGAGAGATTAGTTGGGCGCGTCAAATCGCAATGTATCTCATGCGGAAACACACGGATCTGAGTTTGCCTAGAATAGGAGAAGAATTTGGTGGGAAAGACCATACAACGGTCATGTACAGCTGTGAAAAAATTACTCAACTGCAACAAACAGATCAAAACTTGGCACAAACGCTGCGCCAATTGAGCGATCGCATTAACATGGCTAGCCGTCCCAAAAAATCATATTAACCTTAAAAAGGGGTGTTTAGTTATCGGGAAATAGAGAAACAAAATATTGAGTTTTCCACAAGCAACAGATAATTTCTAATGTTAAGCTGACTCTAAAAAACCTTTAAGATAAGATTACATAAGTGAAAGTTTTTTTATTTTTTGTGGAAAACTCCCAATAAATCTGTGGAAAACTAGAGAGTTATAGTGGAAAACTTTATTTAAGTATAAATACCCTGTGGAAAATACCCTCGGCTTTTCCACAAGTTTTCCACAGGTGAGGACTTGCGAAAGAATCTTTCAAATAGACCTGCATCTAAGTTTTCCACAATTTCCACAGGTGCGACTAATGAACTACCCAACACCCATCTGAGTGGTGCTAACATATCCAACACAGAAGCCAAAGTTCACCATGAAATTAGTTTGCACCCAAAGCGACCTCAGTACTCATCTCTCACTCACAAGCCGTGCTGTACCTTCACGCCCAACGCATCCGGTACTTGCTAATGTTCTGTTACAAGCGGATGCTGAAAATAACCAAGTCAGCTTAACAGCCTTTGACCTCAGCTTGGGTATCCGCACCAGTTTTAGCGCTGAGGTGTTGCACTCTGGAACAATTGCGATTCCAGCTAAGCTGCTCAATGATATTACTGCTCGTCTTCCAGAGGGTGAAATCACTCTAGAAGACGAATCAGCTACAGGTGACACCTTAGGCGGAGAAGGCTCAATTGTTACACTGACACCCAAGAGTGGGCGTTATCAAGTACGAGCAATGGGAGCAGAAGAGTTTCCAGAACTCCCTGTGATCGAAAATGCTCAAGCGCTACACATTCCTGCTGGTGCATTAGTTGAGGGCTTGCGAGGTTCTCTGTTTGCAACTAGTGCAGATGAAACGAAACAGGTTCTCACTGGAGTGCATTTAACAGTTCAACAAGACACACTTGAGTTTGCAGCAACCGACGGACATCGCCTAGCAGTTGTGCAAACGACTAACGAAAGTCCAGATACAAACACTGAAACTCAGTTAGAAGTGACAGTACCAGCCAGAGCTTTAAGGGAACTTGCACGGATGCTCGCTCATAATAACTCACAAAATGAACCTGTAGCGTTGTATTTTGACCAAGGTCAAGTTGTTTTTGAGTGGCAAAATCAACGTTTGACAAGCCGCACTCTTGAAGGACAGTATCCGGCTTACCATCAACTTATCCCTCGACAATTTCAGCGGGAATTGACTTTAGATAGGAAACAATTTTTGAGCGCTTTGGAGCGGATTGCTGTGTTCGCAGATCAGAAGAATAATGTTGTTAAGGTCAGCGTGGATAGCGAAGCACAGGAAATTACTATATCCTGTGAAGCTCAAGATGTTGGTAATGGAAGAGAATTAATGCCAGCACAGATATTGGGAGAAGATATAGACATTGCCTTCAATATTAAGTATTTAATGGAAGGCTTAAAAGAGTTACCCTCTACTGAAATTCAAATGCAGCTAAATGGAAACTTGACTCCAGTGATTTTCACGCCACTAGGTGGTTTGAAGATGACTTATTTAGCTATGCCCGTACAACTTAGGAATTAGAAGCAATACCATTCAGTTAAGGGTTATTTGTGACAATTTAATGGATCTAAGTAAGTAGGCGAGAAAAAATCAAACTATGTAAAGAAAAGTAAAGCTTAAATACTAGTTCTTAGTAAGCGCTTTAGCGCTAAAGCGCTTACTACATACCAAGTTATGAGGCGTAAAGCGGTTCATCTCAAATAAGAATATAAATTATGAATTAAAAAGTTTTTATCATTCATAATTCATAATTCCAACCTTGACACTCTAACTCATCTTCACACCGCAGCAAAACGAATTTTGAGATAGTCTTCTTCCATTTTTGCTCCTGCAGGTTGCAGCGCTGCCAAAGCTTGTGGCAATACTAAATTCCGGCGGTGATTACCAATTGTGATGCTTAACTCATCTCCAGTTTTACTTAATTGAATCTGATTTTTAGGAATGCCAGGTAAGTACAATTCCAAGCTGTATTGATTTTTCTCTTGTACTACTCTAATTGTGTTTTCTTTGTAATAAACTTGAGATGGATCTTCATCCTTATAGAGCGTGTCCTTAAGACGTTCTAAGGCATCCAAACCACACATTTCCTCAGAGAAAAGCGGAACTTCCTTAACAGGCAATGGATGAAAATTGTCATGAATTTCCCGGCGATACTGCTGTTGATTCTCTTTCCAACGCTGGAAAAAGGGGTCTTGCACTGCTTCGGGAATAATGCGATTTGCGACGACTAAATCCGTGGCAACGTTATATAAACTTAGATATGCATGGGCGCGAAGAGACTCTTTAATCACCATCTTTTCGGGGTTGGTAACGAGGCGCACCGAGGTTTGAGTGTTATCTGTTAATACTTTTTCCAAAGCTTCAATTTGTTGATAAAACTCGTAAGGTGCGTCCATCACCTCTTTGTCTGGTAAAGAGAACCCAGCAATTGGTTTAAAAAAAGGTTCAACTAAAGGTCGTAGTGCAACAGAAATATTTTGAAAAGGTTTGTAAAAACGGCGCATATACCAGCCACTAACTTCTGGTAAACTCAAGAGGCGCAGTGCTGTGCCGGTAGGAGCTGAGTCAATAATCAAAACGTCATACTCCCCTTCATCGTAATGGCGTTTCATTCTTACCAAGCCAAAAATCTCATCCATACCTGGTAAAATAGCCAATTCTTCCGCCTGCACTCCATCTAAACCGCGTGCTTGTAAAACTTGGGTGATGTAGCGCTTTACAGAACCCCAGTTTCCCTCTAGTTCTAGTAGTGCATCCAGTTCCGCACCCCACAAATTGGGGCGAATTTGTTTCGGTGCGTGTCCCAGTTCTAGGTCAAAACTGTCTGCTAAAGAGTGAGCTGGATCTGTACTCAAAACAAGTGTACGATAACCCAGTTCTGCACAACGGAGTCCAGTGGCGGCGGCTACGGAGGTTTTTCCCACACCGCCTTTGCCTGTCATTAAAATTACGCGCATTGATCGTTTTGTCCTAGCTGAGAATTATTTACACTTATTTACATTATGAACTTTTTAAGGGAAATAAATGCTGTTTCAGCACTTCCAAGCGCGAACAGTGCCAATAATCTATGTGGGAAACAATCAAACCTTGAGCGTTGAGGCGCAATTCACTCCAGCCAGATATAGAAATACGTGGTTTCCAAGGAAGGGGGGTATTCCAGCTGAGTGTCCACTCAGTTTTGATTGTGTCTCCTACACGATTAATGTCATGCAAGTCCATTTTGGTATTTAAAAACACAGTCTTAATGAATTTAATCATCTGCTTGTATCGCTCAACACCACGAAATTTGTTCAGCGGATCTTGAAAATAAACGTCTTGAGCGTAGATGCTATATGTCTGATTCTCTGGAAATCTTTGATAGTCCTGTTGAAGAATTTGAATGATGTCCATAGGTAACGTGCAACTTAGTTTAATAACTCCCTAATTTTGAGATTACCTTTAAACTAGGATAGAAATTTTCTTTCCAAAAGGTATTTGTTCGTAGTGCGGGCTTTCAGTCCGCGCAATCTAAAAGCCTAGACTACAAGCAACGTCCACAATTGAAGTAGGATTGCTGTAGTCATCTAATAAAAGTTGCACATTACCTATCAATAATAATTAGTTAGCGATCGCTTGAGACAATTGCATCTTTAACTTTCCGCTTTTGCAAAAAATTGGACATGAATGGTCGCTCAAAGACTATGTAAAATGAATATGCGACTAGCAAAGACGCTAGGGGACTGACTACATATAATATGACATTTCTCTCAAGAGGAGAAAGATGTAAACTGTGTAGATACTGATTCACTGGAGTCATCACTACAACGTGAATTAGATAGAGACTGTAGGAGAATGTGCCTAGTGCAACTGCCCAGGGAGATTGAAACACTCGCAAAACTAAAGGTGTTGGTTTGCTATCAATCACACAATTAGTACAGTAGATTAGCAAACAGGCAGTAGCCAAGCCAACAAAACTGTCAGTAATCCACATTATTGCTATCCCATATTTTGGCGAGTCAGCAACCAATGCTAGCCCAAAAAATATTGTGGCAAGCCAACCCCACGGTAACAAATTTTTCATTCGCATCTTTGACTGCTTTTGAGAAAATCCTATGTCTGCGGCAGCCATTCCTAAGGCAAACAAACCTACATACCAAGGATGCGCTAAGTCTATCGATCCGTGTAGTAAATAGTGGGGTGTTAGTCCCAATAAGAAGGCGATAACGACAACTGAAAACAAACCCAAACGCCGCCATATAGGCAGTAATACCAGAGGAAAAATGAAGTATATCTGCCATTCTGTTGCTACGCTCCATAATGGGCCGTTGATATGAAACAGTTTATCTCCAGGTGTCAAATTGTGAATGAGTAACAGGTGATAAAAGACATCACCAAATGTGAAATTCCGAGAAAAATGACCCCACAAATTATCATTCCAGGGGAAAATTTGGAATTTCACCAAAATTGTTATTACTAAAGCAACAATAATCGATGTAAAAAGAGCGGCATAATAAGGCGGCAGAATTCTTCGCGATCGCTTCTTAATGTAAGAGAGCAAACTTCCTGAAATCTGACCTGTTTGAGAGCGAACCACCGGCAGCATCAAACAGTATCCAGAAAGAACAATAAAGACTGAGACACTGAAGAGTCCATATCGGAAAATTTTGGTAGCAACGAGCCATAAACTAGATACATTATTTTCCTGTAATTCCCATAGGTGGGAAAATACCACGTATAATGCTGCAAGTCCACGTAAGCCATCTAAATAGTGAAGATGTACTCGCTTGTTGGTAGACTGTTCTGTAGATTGAGTCATGGGTGAACTTCCTGTGATGCTTTCTGTTAATTCGTACAAATTTACTCAAGAAGCGCAGACATTAAATTACTCAATCAAATCGCCATATAGCAATATTGTTTTATCTGAGTTAACGCTATGGGTGGTCGCAGGGGCAACATTCAGATTTTTTTCTCTCAGAGTTTTGTATCATATTTTTTTGTCATTTTGGGAATTGATTATAGACTCAGACATTATGCTATAACCCATTAATATTTTCTATTTCAAGAAAATATTCTTTTTGGTAAACTGTAATGTAAAGATACCATAAAATGGTTATAAAAAAATAGTCAAGAGATGACTGACTTCAATTTTTTGGAAAAAAAGCTGATAGTCACAAATTTTCTAAAAGACAGTTTTGAGGGCATTTTTGTCATTAACAACTTGGGTTAGTCTTTAGGGTTCTACTTCTGGCCAAAGTCGCTCCAACTGATACCGCCATGCAGCGAGAACTTCTTCACGCGCCTGAGAAGTTTGGTTAACCTCGCCCATCAATCCTTCTGCATAAAAGCGGTCTAGATTTTGCATAGTAGCTTGAAGGGATTGACCTTGCTGTTTTGCTGCCTGTATAATTTGCCGAATGCGTCTTTCAATCAGCCGATTAAAGACATTATCTAAGCCAGTGCGATGGAGAAGAATAAGTCGGGCGATCGCATCCCGAAAATCTTCTGTGACTAAACTATTGCAGTTATGCTGAAACACCCCCCACACAACCCCTTGCTGCAAGGCGTACCGTACTTCCTGAGTATCGTCAAAGTTTGCTTCTAAGAACTGTTCTATAAAGGGTTGAGCCTCAGATGCTGGCATAATGGGTAACAAAACGCGCAACCAACTTTCATCGTCCGAAAGCATCACCAGCAGCCGAAAATTTGCAGTTTCTATTTGCCAAGAACCAGGGGTAATAGCATTGATAGACGCTGCATCAAATAATTCTTTGAGCGTGTCCGCGATTTCAGAGGGTGTCATAGTCTTTTTTTAAGCTTCCGCCTCTAGCGTACCGTTTTGAGGTGGTCATGTGATCTGCTTTACCGACAAGTCTGTCTTTTGGCGTAGCTGTTTTTTAAGTACTTACTATAATTGAAAATTATTAATTCACCGCTATGCTATTTGTTTATTAATTATTTCGAGATTTCCTATAAATTAAAAATACCGAACCAATTGATCCTGGGTTTTCTAGATAAAACTTATTATCATAGTACAATCCAGGAGACATACCACCATCAAATAACATTCCCTCTTGAATCTTGCCCAAACAATTATTGCGAGCAATTCCTTCAAGGACATTATCAAACATATCTGGCAAAAGCTCTTGATTCAACTCAGATAATTCAATATCGGAATTAGCTTTAGCATCGTTAACTAGCAGAATGATATAGCCTTTATCAGTGATAGCTACCATAGAGCGATTGGTTGCTTGTTTACAGGCAAGTTCTCCTAAATCTTGACAGATATCTTTAAACTTGCCGTTGCGATAAAATCTACCATTACCACCTACTAAGTTATAGTTAAGAATATTATCCTTTCTTCTTCCTGCCTGGATGCTAGCCTGACGTTGCTTTGGTTGACCTGCTGATATACCAAAGGAAGAACGCTTATTCTTAAAAGCTCCTGAATATTCTATTCCCCGAGAAATATTCAAGCCTTGAGGTTTATGATCTATATCTATGTAATCAGCATTAATTGCTGCAATAGGTGTTTGTCCGTTTAATTTTGCGTTTTCATCAGTGATCAGTTCATGAAATAATTTTGGTACATATTCTTGACGTAGTTTACCTTGATTGTCTTTTGCATAAAGTCGATGAGATACACCAACATTGACTTTGAAGTCTAATTCTTCTGATTTGGGGTTGAAGATAATGACATGATTAATGCCTCTTCCATCTTTTTTACCTTGGTTGTTAGTTTTAAAAAAATCTAGACTGAACTTTGTATTGTTTCCCAAACATTGTTGTGTAACTTGTGTTTTAGCTAAAGTTTGAGAAGTCTGTTTACAGGCAAAACAAACAAGTATGGGAACTAATGTAGATAAGAAACAGATAAATTTATTTTTAGACATATTTAGATAATTCTCAGATTTTCACTATCAGTAAGTATAAACAGTTAATGAGAGAATGATAATTAACTCATATCAACCTTTATTTCCACAACAAATCTAACTTGAGCTACGACAACACCTGTAAATATCTCGCCGAACAATATCCGGCTGATTTTATCAAATGGTTACTTTCAACTGAGACGTCCGACATTGAGATACTCAAAACAGAACTCAGTTTAGAACCTATTCGTGCTGACTCTGTCACTTTTCTACAAATTATTAATACTATTCTGCACTTGGAATTTCAAACCCTACCGACATCTAATCCTGCTATGGATTTTCGGATGTTGGATTACTATATGCGATTAAAGCGGGAATATGGTTGTCAGATTGAGCAGGTTGTCATTTTTTTACAGCAAACAACCTCAGAAATCGTCTTTAGGCAAGAGTACGTGGATACAAATACCAGACATCGCTCTCGAGTCATCCGTATATGGGAGTTAACTGCTAGTAACTGATTTATTGGACATTACATAACATCACTTAACATCTTGACTCTTCCTGACCTTGCCTTCTAGTGATCGAATGAACTCACGAATGACATCGGACTGAGTTCTTTCTACTGCTGCACAATATTGATCTAAAATTTGTCTTTCTTGTTGAGAAATTCTCACGTTCAAGTTGTATTTACCCATATATGTAACTAATATTGCGTTACAATGAGTATAACCTAAAAGAAAAAACTAATGTTTGCAATTAAGCGACGCTTAAAACTGAATAAACAACAGCATTGCTTAATGGCACAATATGCAGGCTTTTCTCGGTTAGTTTATAACTATGGACTCGACCTGTTTTGGCAATCAGTAGATGCTGGCTTAAAAGCATCGGACAGCAAGCGAATACAAGCTATCAAGAAGTGTTTGACAAATGTCACCAAAAAGCGTGCTGAATTTGCTTGGATGAATCAAATGTCATCCAAAGTTTATCAGTCAGCATTGCAAGATTTGCAGACAGCATTTAGTAGATGGCGCAAAGGAATTGCCAAAAATCCAGTACGTAAAACCCGTAAGAACAAACAGTCATTTACTGTTTATGACGGCAATGGAGTAGTACTGGTTAAGTCAGGCAAGTCTATCAAGATTCCTACCCTTGGTACATTTCGGCTGCAAGAACCGTTAAAAGAAAGTTACGTCAGTCAGACTTTCACAATATCTCGTGAAGCAGACGCATGGTACGTCTGTTTTGCGGTTGATGCAGAACGTATCCCACCTATCATGCACGCAGTTGCTGAACCCGTAGGAATTGATTTAGGGGTAAAGACATTTGCCACAATCAGTGATGAAACCGAGATTGAAGCTCCGAAGCCCTATAAGATAGCGAAAACCAAGCTAGGGCAATTTCAGTACCATAACCGCAATAAGCAATGCGGTAATAAGCGTACTGGCGAAAAGGCTTCAAACAGCGCCAAGAAGTATTACAAAAAGTTGGCACGGTTCCATAAGCGGATTGCGGACAAACGACAAGATTTTCTAAACAAGACAACAACAAGCATTTGCAAAAAGTATGCCCACATCAAGATTGAGGATCTTAACGTGTCGGGCATGGTTGCTAACCGCAAGCTATCGTCAGCAATTAGTGATTTAGGATTCTACGAGTTTCGTAGGCAGTTGGAGTACAAAACACCCGTATTTGGTTCCAAACTAGACATTGTTGATCGGTGGTATCCATCTTCAAAGCAGTGCCGAAAGTGTAAACATAAACACGACGGATTGAAACTGAAAGACCGTGTGTTTAATTGCCCTAGTTGCGGACATACAGAAGACAGAGACTTGCACGCGGCTATTAATCTTGCAAATGCACCAGATGATAAATGCAGTAGGGTCGGTTCGTCCCGAACTTAACGCCTGTGGACAAGTAGCAGCCGACTGCCTTGGTTGAAGCAGGAATTGTTGACCGATGTCAAATGATGTCTAGTAAATAAGGAACAGCAAGACCCTACACCATTATTGGCTAATCCCGCCCTCCTACCACTAGCAACTTTAGCTCGTAGCGACTCACCAAATTCATTATTAGAACAGGTCGCTGCTCAGGTCGATATGATTGAGGAAAACGATGAGCGACAGAATATCTCGGCTTGTACCCAAATCCTGGCAGGTTTGCGGTTTGACAAAAATTTGATTCAACGATTGTTTCGAGAGGAAATTATGCAGGAATCTGTAATTTATCAGGATATCCTTCAAAAGGGCGAGCAAAAAGGCAAGAAGCAAGAGGCGTTAGCATACACTATGCGTCTACTCAATCGCCGCATTGGTTCTGTTAACCCTCAGTTGCAAGAGCAGATTCGCAGCTTATCAGTTCCTCAGTTGGAGGATTTGGGAGAAGCGCTTTTAGATTTCTCCAGCGAAACTGATTTAATCAACTGGCTGGCGACCCAACTTTCATAAACAAAATTATCCCAAATGCAAAACCTCCGCTACGGTTATGCTGTAACGGAGGATAAATTTTTATTCTGATTGTAATTAATCAAAAACCCAAAATTAAGAGAGCCATTCTAAAACAGCTTCTTCTTTGGTATTTGTATTGCGAGATGGTGTCTCACGGTTAAACTTCATGTGAATTGACCGTGTTTGTTCACCATCAGCAGCAACAGCCAAAATCGGATAGTCAATCAAACCATCCTGGAAGGACATCTGGAAGCGGAAGGTACCATCTGGATTCAGCTTAATTGGACGACCGCCAATTGTTACGGTAGCGTCCGGTTCGGTTGCACCGTAAACAATCAACTCAGCATCAGCAATTAACCAGAACTTACGCGGACGCATCGGTACGTCGCCAGAGAAACCAGCACCGGACATACCCACACCGGACGCGGTTAAACCGGACACGGTTGGAACTGCCCACATACCAACGCCAGAGGGGAAGACGTAGGAGCTGATGGCTTGTTCTGGAGTGACAGAACTAGGAACCTGTTGCATCGAACCAAACAGAGAACCAGCAACCCTTTGTGCTTCGGCAGACTCAGCCAACCCAAAGATTTGGTCATAAATGGCGTTGCCGGTGGCGTTGCCGTTGCCGTTGCCGTTGCTTGTAGCAGCCGATGCCACTTTCTTGGTGGGCGGAACCAGTTCATAGAAGGTTTTGCCCTGCAAATCTTCTTCAAAGTTGACTGTGATGAAGACGTCTTCAATCCAGTCGGAAGGATACACAGGAGGAACGTGGACGGGTGCAGAACGAGCTAGTACTAACCAACGACCATCAGCGCAACGGTAACCGATGTCGATGACATAATCGCGATCGCTCACTGGAACTGGTAGATACCATTCGCGTGCGAGTTCATCACTAGGATATTCCTGAATGCTGTGGGGGCTTTGGTATTCCAAGTTGATGTCGGTGACATCATAAATACGCAGTGCCAGCTGTTGTCCCCCTTGTCGCCGCAGTTCTTCTTTGTGTTCGTTGGACACATCCCAGTAGGTATAAGCCCACTGTGGATCACGGGGCAATAGAACAATACGGCTTTCTCCATACCCTGCTGGCAGATCCGCGAGTCCTTCATCAACATCAGCCAGAGTTCCACCCGTACGGTCTACTTGACCCAACTCAAATTTTGCTGCTTCCACGGTTTCCTGTGCCTCCAGTGAACGAGATTGGCTGAGAGAAACTTTGCTGCGCTGAGCTTCTTGAATAGATGCCAGCAGTTGCGATTTACGCATTCGGCTATAACGAGAGATGCTATATTCGCTAGCAACTTTACGTAGTTGCCGCAATGTCATCTCTTCTAGCGGTGGGCGTTCTTTTGCCATGAATTTGGCCTCCAGTAGTTTGAAAGGTTGGTGATGTCCCCTGGTTAACAAGTGGCTGATATATAGCCATTAACGCCAGATAAACTTCTTATTCCTGACTCCTGGTTTTGCCCAGTTGTTTATGTTTTTTTTAGTGTGTTTTTAAATTGCGGGTCACTTCCTTTCAATTCCCACCTCATGCCAAAATCAGCACTTTTTATAGGGGAGCGAAGGAGCTTTCTGTTAATAAATATTAACCACTAACCCTCCACTGGGATCAAGGGGTCGCAAGACGCATTTTTCAGCTTTTCACGATTTTATCAGCCGTTTGGGGATCATTAAGTTATGATTTTATGACATTCTAGCTTGTTAAAACCCAACACAGCATCTGGTAAATAGCGCAATTGTCAAGATACCTTGACAATTGCATTGTGTGGGGATCTTGGGGCGCAATACCTTGCGCCCGTGTAGGTGGAGGGGGATGTGACAGACATCCCTAATAACTGATTAGCCGAAAATCAAAATCCACAAAGGAAGTACAAGGAGTAACAACAGTGTGGAAATGATGATACTGCTGGCAATCAAATCGCGATCGAGGTTGTACTCTTCTGCCAAAATCAGACCAGCAAAAGCCGTGGGTACACCAGACATTAAGACCATTGCTAAACGTGGTGAACCTGATAATCCAAAAAATAAAGTTGTTGCTAGACCAACAAGTAGGGGTGTAATAAAAACCCTCAGGAAAGCGGGGACGAAGGCAAGTTTCAAACTCTTCCACCCTTGAAGCTGTGCTAAGCGAATACCAGTTAGTAAAAAGGCGCAGGCGATAACGATGTTTACAGAACCTTGGAGTCCTGACTCAATTATGGATGGTAGTTGTACAGAGCGAGTGAGATAGCCGAAGAGAAATGCCCATAGAGGAGGTACACTCAGAACATCACGCACTTGTATCCACCAGCGATTTTCGGATTGCGAATGATTGAAGTAGCTGGCAATCACAACTCCAAAGCCATAGGTGCCGATGACATTGTGGGTAATACTGTAAAGGACAGCCCAGTTGAGAGCTAAATTAAATAGCTAAAAACATTATTAAACTTACTTATATCTCTTCAATATGAGTAAGCTTTTTGACTTTGTGTTGTAAAATTAATTCAATGCCGAAAACCAAGGCTAAAAAAAATGGTTTGTAAACCATAGTCGCGGTCATTACTAGCAAGCCTGTAAAAAGGTCAAAGGTCAAGTCCACGATTTGTTAAATTTGCTGAAAATAGCGGTTTAAAGTGGCTAAAAGCTTCAAAGCTCATAAAGTTTTGATAAATAGGATGGGCTACATCCTTTCTTTACGCCCGGGGACTGTTGGAGCCGACTCCCTTGAATGAAGCGGGAAGCAGACCCTCTAAAGGAAACTTTAGTTGAATGATAAACTTTAAACAAGTTTAGTCATGTTCTGTGTAGCAGAATAATCCTAAACGAAGCTTAGATAGGAGTAATACCAAATCCGCTTTTCTAACCCTTTTTTAGCCCAAGCGATGTCCGTAATCGCGGACTTTACGGGTACACAAACAAAGCCCGCTACGCGGACTAAATTATAAAGGGGGTTTTAGATTCGGATTTGGTATAACCTAACTTTCTTTAGGATAAAAAGTCTTGACATTTTGCCATCCATAGCAATCCTAAATAATTTGTGAACAACAAGATTCCCGACTTCTTAAAGAAGTCGGGAATCTAAGTATGTGCGATTTTCACAAATCAAATAGAATTGCTATAAACTTTTTTATCTCATTTATCCCTCTTCTGTCACTCTCCGGAGCTAGTAAGTAGTAAATAAGTGAAATTATC
>NZ_CAWUDP010000038.1:0-91497 GCF_963920835.1 Scytonema sp. PCC 10023 | reverse complement strand
GGGTAAGCTTTTGGCAGCATAACCCTATCTAAACTTGCGCCGTATTGTACTAGTTCCAAGCTCTGTTCTAATTGTTTCTATCAGATGGGTGAGATGCCGCTACAGGTGAGGGATTGGACTTGTCCTCATTGCGGTACTCATGATGATCGTGATGGCAATGCAGCCATCAATATTAGAACAGAAGGAATCAGATGGCTATTGGCGGAAGGTTCAGCCGTCTGGAGCTGTAGGAGGGGAGATAAGACCAAAGATGGGGCGAAAGTCTCATTTGCGGCACTCGCCTATGAGTACAGAAGCCCACGCTGTACCCGATAGGGTCAGCGTTGGGTAGTTCACTAATGTAAACTGGCTCACCAATGACATAGCTACGAATGTTCGTGCCAAGAACATAGCTTGTACAGATAGTCAAAGTCAAATGGTAGGGGATGGAGATTGAGCAAAAAATCTCTCCCAAGGAATAATTGCCGGGGCATTATGGCAGACAATATCAATCATAGTACGTAATAAAGGTAGGGCGATATCATCCAAATCTCCTCTGGCAATCAGATTTTCTACCGTGTGCCCAATTGCTAAAGCTAAGGAAGCACCCTCAACAGTATCATTTGGCATATATTCGGCTTTAGCTTGGCTGTAGGGGATACCCAAACCCAACAAACGACCCATACGGCTGTTACGACCACCTTGACAGGTTACATACAAATCGCCGCAACCAGGAAGACTGTAGACGCTTTCGGGTTTGCCTCCCATCTTGTTTACTAAGTAGGCTGTCTCCCACATACCTTGAGCAAAGATAGCCGCCGCCAAATTGTGCATTTCTGCATCATTGACAGCTTTACCTGCTTTTTCTAAAAAGCCAATAACTAAGCCAACAGCAAGGGCGTAGACATTTTTCAGTGCCACACACACTTCAACGCCAATAATGTCGGTACTTGTCCAAATGTGATAGTAAGAAGTACGCGCTAACTGGGCTAAGTGTGACAATAAAGCTTGATTTGTACTGGTAAACATCACGCAAGTATGGCGACGGGCTGCTAATTCCTGAGCAATGGAAGGACCACCAATAGCAGCAATTTGGATGCTCTCACGTATACTATCTGGCAAATTAGCGCACAGAACGTCAGGCAAAATTGATAACTTTTCGCCATCACCCGCCAATCCCTTCGTGACAGCCAAGATAGGAATTTCAGCTGACAATACCGGACTGAGGGCTTGGGCTACCCATTCTATACCGTGAGAATTAACGCCAATGACAACTAAATCTACACCTTTTATGGCTTCATTCAATTCGTTATAGCTATAAGGTGTAACACTTTCTCCTACCTGGACACCCAAACGAGGATGGGGATAACCCGCTTGTAACTTGGCAATAATATCATCGTCTAGGTGCGTCCCGACTAAATTAACGCTATGTCCGTTATCAGTAAGAGGGACACTTAAGGCAGTTCCCATCACGCCAGCACCCAAAATTAAAATTCGCGCCATTTTGCTTGTAATTCCTAACTAGTTTTTTTGAAATTGAGTTAAATCAGTCAATCGCTGCACTAATGACTGCAAGGTAGGAAATAATGGTTTGTAGACTTGAGTGTAGAGTTTTTCATAAATAGCTTGGGTTTGGGAATTTGGTGTAAAACGTGATCCAGTACCCGTCATCAATGAAGCAGCAATATTAATATCAGGATACCACCCCACTGCTACCGCTGCGAGAATACCCGCTCCCAAGCAAGTGGCTTCCGTAGTTGTAGAACGCACCACTGGCACACCCGTAATATCAGCAATAATTTGACACCAAAGATTGCTTTGAGAGCCACCACCCATAACTACATACTCGCTAAACCTTTGATGCATTGCTGCCATTACTGCATCCCCTACAAGTCTTTGTTCAAAAGCAATCCCCTCCAAAATTGCCCGATAAAGATGTTCTCGTCCATGTGTTCCTGTCCAACCGATAGTAATACCAGAGGCGCTAGCATCCCAATAGGGATTCATGACATGGTTCCAGTAAGGTACTAACATTAACCCATCTGCGCCTGGAGGTAGTTTTGCTGCCGCCGTTTCCAAAATTTCTTCTGGAGTGAGGTTCAAATTAGAAGAGCGCAAATCGTTGGCAAATTTTTCTACAAACCAGTTAATCGTGAATACACCGCCCAATAACACAGTTTCCAAAAAATAAGATTTAGGAATGGGCGCATACATAGTACGGAAGGCAGGATTTACCAGATAATCACTGCTTTGGATGCCACTGACAACCGCAGTGCCTAAGTTGAGATAGGCGCGGTTATTGCCAATAGCATTTGCACCCAAGCCTGCACACTGACCATCTCCAGCACCAGCAATTACGGCTAAACCGCAGGGTAATCCTGTTGCTGCTGCTGCAATTTCATTGACATAGCCAATTATCGAACCTGGTTGTACTAAGGAGGCAAATTGTGATTTTTGTAGTCCTAAACAAGAAAGTAAATCTTCTGCCCAAGTATTAGCTTGCATATCTATGACTCCCATTGGGTCAGCAGAAGCTAAACTAGTGCGGAAATTTTTGGTCAACTGGTATACTAAATAGCCATGAACGTCTAAGAATTTATGGGTGCGGCTAACAGTTTCCACCTCATGTTGGGTTAGCCAAATAATTTTAGGTAGAGAAGGAGTCATCGCATTTGGTTTACCCGTCAGTTGGTTAATTTTTTCTGTGCCGATTTTCTCTGCCAAAAAATTCACTTGCTGATGGCTGCGTTTGTCCATCCAGACAATAGCATTGCGAACGGCTTTACCTTCATGGTCAACAGCTACAAAAGTTTCGCGTTGATGGGTGATACAAACAGCCTCTACCTGTTTAGTATCTATCTGACTGAGCAATTGTTTGATAGAACTACAAGTACTATGCCACCATTGGGCTGCATCCTGCTCATACCAATTTGCTTGTGGTTGTAATAGGGGATAACTTGCTCGTCCTTCGGCTACTGCTTTTCCTTCTCTGTTCCAGGCGATCGCTTTACACGCCGTTGTACTACAGTCGATTCCTATTACTAATCGGTTGTGATTAACCATTCTACTGATAGTGGTTTGTGCTAGCTTTTAAACTCAGGCATAGGTATAGATGGGATGAAGCGGACTCCAGAAAGCTTTTACTCGAAAGACGGCTCAAATCGCTTGGAGGGGCGATAACTTCGTTAAGCTTTCCTTCGGAACGCTGCGCGAACGCTAACGCATCACCAAGGACAAGGGAAGCCACCCCGGATACTGGGTACCATTCATTTTATATTAATTGGTAACTGGCGAATAACCCCGTAGAGTATCACTCTGGGTCTGTTTGCAGATTAAGCCAGGAATATTAATGTATTTTTTGTAAAAGCTAAAAAATTCAGTAGAGTGAATAGTTTTTAAGAAAAGAATGAATGGAGCGATCGCCCAAACGTTAGCATGATTGAAGCGATCGCTTTTTTTGAGAAGTTCTGCTATTCAAGAAGGGGCATTGGATTTATGGCAGAAATCAAACGCAGTCTGGCAGTGGTCATCGGCATTAATCAATACGTCAATGGCATTCCAGAACTCAAAACCGCAGTCAATGACGCTATAGAAATCGCCCATACCCTAGAAACCAAATACCAATACCAAGTCCTGCGACTGTTGGATGAGGATGCAACGGGTACCCATCTCAAGGAACTCTTTGCTGCCTTTGAGCAGCAGACACTCCCATTCTCCGATAGCGAAGCGGTAGCGACGTTAGGAGCGTCTCGCACTACCACCCAACTTCACCCCGATGACCGACTGTTGTTCTACTTTGCCGGACATGGCATTGCCTTAGATGCACTCTCCAACGCCGATGGTCCGGCGGGCTTTCTGGTGCCCCAAGATGCGCGGATGGATAACGACAGCAGTTTGTTGCCGATGAAGCGGCTGCACGATGCCCTACTGGCACTGCCATGCCGTCATTTGTTAGTCATCCTTGACTGCTGCTTTGCTGGGGCATTTCGTTGGGCAGGACAAAGACAGGTGGTGCGATCGCAGAAAATGTATCGGGAACGTTACGAGCGCTTCATCTCAGGTTGTGCCCAGCAGGTGATTACCTCTGCTGCTGATGACGAGAAAGCTGCCGATTACCTGTATCGTTTTGGACAGCGCAGCGAGCATGAGGGACACTCTCCCTTTGCCGAATTGCTCTTCAAGGGACTCTCTGGAGCAGCCGATTTCATCGGTGACGGTGTTATTACAGCCACAGAATTATACCTGTACATCCACGGCGAGTTGGGCAAGACAAGTGCCAAACAGACGCCAGGAATGTCCCAACTCAAACGTCATGACAAGGGCGAGTATATCTTTCCCATCCCTAGTTTTGAGCCAAATAAATTAGACAAAGCCCCTCCTTTGGATGAAAATGCCAATCCTTATAAGGGTTTAGAGTCATTTGCAGAAAACGACAGTGACAAGTTTTTTGGCAGAAAAGCGTTAACTGAAAAACTCCAAGAATTCGTCACGACAAATCCGTTGACAGTAGTGTTGGGAGCTTCCGGTTCGGGAAAATCTAGCTTAGTCAAAGCGGGATTAATTCCTCTGCTCAAGAAAAATCAAGACTCTTGGCGCATCCTGCCTCCCATCCGTCCGGGAGAGTCCCCGTTCAACGCATTGAATAAAGCACTGGAACGAGAAAACTTACCCGTTTTTGCGATTCCTAGCCACGTGAGTAACAGTAGCGACAACAGCCAGTGGTATGAACAAGGCTTGCAGAATTTGTCTATGAACTTAACTGCCTGGAGAAATCTTCATCCCAACTCCAAGCTGCTGCTAGTCATCGATCAATCTGAAGAAGTCGTCACCCTCTGCCGGAGTGACACGGAACGGGAGATGTTCCTCAATGGTTTGGCGAGGGCACTCAAAGCCTTTCCCGATTGGTTACGGATTGTGCTGACGCTGCGAAGCGACTTTGAACCCCAACTTAGGGAGACTGTCTTAGAACCTTATTGGAGTGGGGCGCGATTTATTGTCCCGGCGATGACGCGGGAGGAATTACGCCAAGCCATTGTGGAACCCGCCTCTGCCAAGGTGATGTATTTCGAGCCGCCAAAGCTGGTAGATCAGTTGATTGATGAAGTGGTGCAGATGCCAGGAGCGCTGCCCCTACTCTCTTTTACCTTAAGTGAGCTTTATCTCAAGTACATCAAAAGTGTCAGACAAGGCAAACGGAATAATCGGGCGATTACTCAGGAAGATTATGAACAACTGGGGGGAGTGGCGCGAAGTCTCACCCAAAGAGCGGACTGTGAATATGAGGAGTTGAAGAAGCGCGATTCAGCATACGAGCGAACTGTGCGCCATGCTATGCTGCGGATGGTGGCAGTGGGTGGGGGTGAGTTGGCTCGCAGACGAGTGCTATGTACTGAACTAGAGTATCCACAGCCAGAAAATGCGCGAGTCAAGGAAGTAATTGAGCGCTTTGTTGCTGCTCGCTTGTTGGTGAAAGGACGAGATATAGAGAATCAGGAGTATGTTGAGCCTGCCCATGATGTTTTAGTGCGGGGATGGCAAAAGCTACTGAGTTGGAAACAACAGGAACAGGAAAGTTTAATTTTACAACGGCGGCTGACACCTGCCGCTTTGGAGTGGAAAAGTCAGCAAAAACGAAAGTTTCTGTGGAATGCCGATCCACGCTTGGATTTGTTGAAGCAGGTACTCAATTCTACTAACAACTGGTTCAACACATTAGAAGCTGAGTTTGTGCAGCAAAGTATCAGAAAAAAGCGCCAAAACACGATTCTGCTTTGGGGTAGTGTTATTGGGGCATTTGTCGTGTTGAGTAGTGCTACCCTTATCGCATTTAATAAGTCGATAGATGCCTTGAAGCAGACTCTCGAAGCTTATAGGGCTTCATCCAGAGTACTCTTGACCTCCAACAAACAGTTAGAAGCACTGGTAGAAGGAGTCAAAGCTGGAGAAACGCTGAAGCAAAATTTACCTTGGCTTGGTGAAGATACTAAGATTCAAGTTGTAACTAACCTACAGCAGTTGATTTACAAAGTCAGAGAACGCAATGGATTGGAAGGACATAATGCGAGTGTTATGAGTGTGAGTTTCAGTCCGGATGGTAATACAATTGCTTCAGCGAGTAAGGACAATACCATCAAATTATGGAGGCGCGATGGTCAATTACTCCAAACACTCCCAAATCAACAGAATGTAGTTTTTAGTGTTAAGTTTTGTCATCGTGATGATCATATCTTAGTTTCCGCTAGCGATGATAATACGGCAAAAGTCTGGCAGCGTCAGCCTAATGGCACTTTTAAATTGCGTAATTCTATTAAAGATAACGAAAAGATTGGAGCCGTTAGTTTAAGTCCAGATTGCCAAAGCATTGCAACTGCTAGCATAAAGAATTATACGGTGAAGCTCTGGCGTCTGGATGGTAAACTAATCAAGGCTTTCTTACCCAAGCACACAGATCAAGTCAAGGGTTTGGATTTTAGTCCAGATGGTCAGACTATTGCTTCAGCTAGTTGGGATAACCATATCAATATTTGGAACATAAAATCCGGCAAACTCATTCACTCTATTAAAGATAGCTACGCGTTTTATGGAATGCGTTTTGTTGATAACAAAACTATTGCTTCAGCTGGCCAAGATGGAATTGTAAAGCTTTGGGATATAAACGGTAAACCACTCAAAATTCCCTCTATGAAACATGATAATATAGTTCGCTCCTTAGATGTAAGTCCGAACGGCCAAATAATCGCTTCTACCAGTGAAAATGGTAGTGTAAATCTCTGGAGACGAAAAGACGGTAAACTGCTGGATAGTTTCCAATATCCAGGCAGCTTTGCCAATCAGGTTAGTTTTAGCCCCGACAGCAAAATGATTGCTTTAGCTGGTGAAGATCAAACTGTTAAAATTTGGAGCATTGAGGGTATTGTTTTGCCTACAAAAAACTTTTATGGCAGTAGCCTTAGTTTCAGTCCAGATAGTCAAAAAATTGTCTCAGGAGATCACGAGGGATATATAAGGCTTTGGCAAAGGAATGGCAAATTTTTGTGGTTTTGGAAAGCGCATGATAAGAGAATATCAAAAGTAAGCTTTAGTCCTAACGGTCAAGAAATTGCTTCAGCTAGTGAGGATGGAACTGTAAAAATCTGGGAGTTGAAGGGAAAATTAATCAAAACTATGCAAGAAAATACAAAGAGTGTTTTGGATGTGAGTTTTAGCCCTGACGGCAAAACTATTGCCTCAGCTAATGCTGACTATACAGTCAAACTCTGGCGTCTGAGGGATGGGAAATTACTCAAAAAATTTCCAGGACATACTGATAGAGTTATGAGCGTTAGCTTTAGCCCGGATGGCAAAACTATTGCCTCAGCTAGTGATGACAAAAAAATCATACTCTGGCATTTGAATGGAACATCGCCTAAAATCTTTGAAGGACACCAAAAAGGAGTTTTGGCTATAAGTTTCAGTCCCAATGGCAAGATGATTGCTTCAGCTAGTGCTGACAGGAATGTAATACTTTGGAATGTCACTGGTCAGCGTTCCAAGGTTTTTCGAGGTCACAGAGGAAGCGTTTATAGAGTTAAGTTTAGTCCGAGTGGTAAAATTTTAGCTTCAGCAAGTAGCGATGCAACAATCAACCTTTGGAAGGTGGATTGGAAGGGGGATGATAGTTCGTTGCAAACGCTACCAGGACATGATAAGTCAGTTTTTGATCTCAGTTTCAGTCCTGACAGTAAAACCATTGCTTCAGCTGATTTTAGTGAAAAATTGATTACTTGGAACTTAAATTTAGATGATTTGTTGAGACAAAGTTGTAGTTTGCTCCAGAACTATGTTAAGTCTAAAAACGCTCCCCGTAAAATTGATATTTGTAATCAAAGTTAGTTCAAATTTATTTTTGTGATAAAAAATAATAATATTGAATATCATTTTTATATTAAAATAGAAAAAATAGAAAAAAGTTAAAATTATGCCAGACTATAAACAAGCAGGCTCAGAGGAAGTAACAAAAGCTCAAAAGCTCATAGCTGAAGCCAATGCAGATCCGGATAAGGATACTGCCAAACAAAAACTCCATGAAGCAATTAAACTCCTCGATAGGTGTATCAATGGCGCCTATATTGCGGGACAGGTAAAAGATAAAGCACGTGGACAAAAAGAAATCGCATCAAATAAATTAAAGAGTCTTGGTTAATAAGAGCCAGTTTGCATTAAGGTTTTCAATGTATGCCAGATCTCGCACATAAGTTAGCGAATTTGGCGGAATCTTGGCGCTGTTCCCATTGAGGGAGCAATGTTGAGTGTGTGTCACGTCAAGGCGATCGCGCTTGAAATAGGAGGGAGCTATTACTTTCCTGCTGATGCAGTGCGTTCCCAGAGTATTTTCTTAAGCTTTTACTGGTTCCTTGATTCAGTACTTCTAAAGATATTGCCAGACATTATTGTGATCGCTTCCAGCAGTACGAAGGAAGGGCGATCGCGTTTTGCCTTTCATCCCCAAAGGCAGGGATTCCTCAAATTCTCAACACTAGCTGAGACACTTTATAGCACTACTACACCTTTGATATAATCGGGTTCTAGGTGATCGCTAGTAAAAGCTTGAGGCACAGCTTCCAGGGACTGGTAAGGATGGGTAATCCACGAAGTTACCTCAATCTGCTTGGCTGCCAGCAAGCCAAGTGCTCTATCGTAGGTACATGGGCGTCCGTCGCTGCGGAACCCTCCTGATGCGCCAAGGGCAGCAACCAGCGTTGGTTCCATGAATTGTAAGTTATTCAGTACGCTCAAATCTACACCTGCATGACCCAACCCGTAGAGTAGAACTGTAGCCTGTCTGCGGATTAAGACAGGCATATCTCTGAAGACGGAACCAGCACCGCAAGCATCAATTAAAAACTCTACTCGCCGTCCATTAGTCTTTTCCTGCACAGCTTCGGCTAAATCGACTACTTGAGGGTCAATTACCTCTGCACCAAAGCCAGAGGCTAATTCCCGCTTTCGCTGATTCGGTTCGCTGACTAGAATCAAGCCATCATAGTTTAGGACTTTGTACAGATATTGAATGAATAATAGCCCCGCAGGACCAGCACCAAAAATCAGAATTGACCGCACTCGTTTATCGATATCTTCAGCATTAATTACATAACGGGTGCGGGAGCGTGTCACCCTATCTAAGGCGTGACTGATACAACCAAGGGGTTCTGTGAGAACAGCGGCGATAGTTTCCAAGTCAGAATTAATGGGTATGACATTTACAGCAGGAACCGCTATATATTCCGCGAGTCCTCCCGGTAAACCAGTAATGCCATGTTCTGCGTAAAACTGACATTGATGGGAGTCGCTACTGGCACAGTATTCGCACTTCGGTTGTCGCCGTCGGCTAACACAGTTCAACACCTGATCGATAACGACGCGATCGCCTATATGCAAATCTTTAACTAGGCTCCCTACTTCTTCAACGATACCAACAAGTTCGTGACCTAGAATCTGCGGCTGCTCTACCAGTGGAATAGCCTTTCCTCGCTGATTAATGTTGTAGTTGGCTTGCCCAGAAAAGATGTGAAAGTCCGTGCCACACAATCCTACTGCTGACACACGTACCAAAACCTCATATTGCTGCACCACAGGGCGCGGTACTTCACGCAACTCTAGCTTAGCGATGTCGCCTAATACCATCGCTTTCATACTTGAGGTTTTCGATGTCAAATGGTTCATATTAAATCCTAAAATGTAAACTTATGAATACTGCTCGGGTGACTTGTTTAGCCTTACTCGGGGCACCTCTGGCTTGTCCACTCATCATTTCAAAGGCTTAAGCGTTGCTCCTTATGCGCGGAGGCTCGCCACATTCTTTTTAACTTAACCCGCGAAATTCCCCATCCCTCTACAGGGTGGGGATGAATAGCGGGACAAAGCTAAGGGTTCGATGCCCTTAGCTTTGCCACTTTCTGTTGCAACGAACGAACAAACTCTCTAAAAACATCAGTTTGTGTTCTCCCGGTTAAAGTGGAATATTCCTGGAGAATCTCTTTCTCTTTTTTCGTCACCCTAAAATTTACAATATCTTTACCCTCTGCCATTTATAAATATCCTAATGTAAAGCAATACGCTTTATAATATAGCAAAGGAGGTGAGTAATACATGGCAGTTCGTAGACAAACATTCCGTCTTTATCCGAATAAACAGCAAGAAGCCAAATTACTTCAAGCAAGACGCGACCATTGCTACTTGTACAACGCCTGTATTGCTCACCGCAAATATGAATGGAGGGCGAATCGCAAATCAGTCTCCTACCTGGAACAGCAAAACTGTTTACCTGCTTACAAGAAAGAGTGGGTTGAATTTGCTTACCTTCACTCTCAAGCGTTGCAGGCTACGGTAAAGCGAGTTGATTTGGCGTACAACGCTTTCTTTCAGGGACTGCGAAAACAGCCCAAGTTCAAATCAATCCGTAAGTTCTCAGGTTGGACTTACCCTGCAACGTCGGGATGGAAAGCCAATACATCCGGTAAGCACGGTAGCGTGAACCTCAATGATCTCGGCGTCAAAATAAAGATGCGAGGTCAAGCCAAGCGGTGGGGAAAACCTACCACACTTACTATCGTCTATAAACCCGGTTTAAAACAGTGGTTTGCATCTTTTACGGTTGAGCTTCCCGACGCTGTGACTTTAAGCGGCTCCCAATCCGAGTTAGCGTACAACTCAATCGTTGCTTTTGACTTGGGATGCGAAACGGCAATTACAACCTATAACGGGAAAAATGTCGAACAGATATCCAATCCGCGCTTTACCCAGAAGACTGAAGCGAAAATAAAGAAGGCGTCTAAAGAACTGCGACGCAAGCAAGCCCCTAATCGTAACAACAAGGTCAAGGCATCTCGACGTTGGAAGAAGGCGAATAAGCGAGTTGCTCAACTGCAACGCAAAGCTGGAACTCAACGTCGGGACTGGCAGCATAAAATTACGTCAGAGATTGCAAGTTGTTATGACATCGGCGTAACTGAGCAGCTTAATACGAAGGGGATGACGAAAAAAGCGAAAAAAGGTAGCAAACGAAACAAGCAAAAAGCAGGGCTCAATAAGTCCATCCTCTCAGTCGGGTTTGGCACTCTCAACAAGATGCTGACTTACAAGATTGAGGCAAAGGGTGGATTGATGATTATGCTACCTACTAAGGATATCAAGCCATCTCAACGTTGCCCAAAATGCGGAGCAATTCACTCATGTTGGGCAGAATTGTCAAGTCGTCATCATGCTTGCCCAGATTGTGGATTTGAAGTGCCTCGTGATGCGGGTAGTGCAATGGTGATGTATAACGTTGTTATCAATCAACAACCGGGGTTAGGAACTAGCCTCGATAGTCTCGGATGTCTAGGCTCTACTTCAAAGACCAGTAAACGAAAGAATACCGGATCAATGAAGCAACTTGGGCAAGCGAGGAGACAAAAATCCAGCCACGTGGCGGAACCGGGTGAAACCCCGTCCGCCTACGCGACGGGGTAGTTCATTTGTTCAAGGACAGCAGGTTGTGCAAAGCGGTAAACGTCGCCAAGTGGATTGTCACAATGGATTGGGGAAACAGCTATCTGCGTCTTGGTTGGGAGTGAATCAAAGGTGTATTATACCGTGGATGGAGGTTATTCCTAACGCTTTGCCTTTCTGAGGATATTGATCCTCAAGGGGCGATTGCCCAAGGGGCAGTGGCAAAGCCAATCGCACGATCGCAAAACTTGCACAAATACACGTTCTAGCTGATTTGTCAATGCTGCAAACTTTGAAAATTTACATTAAAGTTGCAGTAGATTTGGAATCAGTGTTAAACATTTTTGAGGGAGAAACAAGCCTCAAACCCATGCAGGGTAAGGGAAATACATGAAATGCCCAAAAATGGCCCAAACCCAGATATATCAACAAACTAAGGAAAACGATGTCAAAGTCTCTCTGTATATAGATTTGAGGCTTTTTTCTGGGTGTTTTTTGTCTAAGTTCCGCTAAGAGCCTAACTTACGTACAATTGATACTCCTACAGATTAGCACTGTAGGAGTCTCAAGAGTATTAGGCAGATGTTCCCAATCGACGCCAGGGTTTGAAAGCATTATCTACACCGACAAAAGCGGGTGCCAGTTCGGGATGGTGACGGCGAAGAACACTGAGCATTGAGTTATTCTCAATCCAATCTAGACCGAATTGGGTATAAATCTCAGCTCTGTAGTCATTGGTAAAGAAGCGATCGCTTTTCAGCCGTCGAGATGCCATCAGAATAAAGACACGAAATGCCGTATCGCTAAACCCAAAGCCTTCTGGTAAATCCTCGGCAAACAGACCGACCATCAAATCGACACTGTCAATGTCATTGTTATAGACCTCGCGCAGTTCGCTCACCCATTGCTTATTACTGGTAATCTCGTCAAATGACTTGACCCGACCGCGACCGATGATTTCCCGAAAACGGTTGTAGCGAGGAATGCCCCGTTCCCTGTCCCGCAGGATATCAACAGCCGCCAAATCAAATATTTCACCATCTTCTTTTCTGAGTTCTCGCAGGAAGGCGGGGTAATTATGCAGCGTAATTGCTCCAGGGTGAGAGATGCCAAATGAGTAAAACAAATCCGGCGTTGCCACTTCTTGCATCAGGGGACGAGCTCGTCTCCCGAAGCCTTCCTGGAAGTCTTTCTCGGCGAGGAATTGGCCATCCCTGTGCGAATGAAAATTAAACTTGTCTGGAATTAGAGGATGCATCCGATAAACGGATACAAATTCTTCAGTGAGGTAATAAGGAGCTGTATGATGATCCGTCGATGAGCCAACAATTCCACTAAGCAATTCAGTGTCGCCGATGCGCCCGACAAGGTTTTTAATATCCTTCCCCAGAAGCCCGTACCAGTTAGCATTCAAGGCAATATCTGTGGCAGGATGCGGCAGGATGGCAGGTGTCCATTCGACCGTATGAATTTTAGCCAACAAAGCGGCATTAATCAGGCGAGCGTGGTCGAAGAGTTGGTCATCTGTCCAATCAGGATACCGTTGCTTGAGGCGATCGCAGATTGAGTTATGCTCTTTGACAAACAAAGTATGCAGCATACTCAGACCAAACCACCAAGTTCCCGGAAAGCCCACTTGGTCAATCCCATCTGAGTTCAGTGGCAAAAAGCCATCCTCATCAATCAGCAGTTTCCCATCAACATGAGAGCGAACTCTGTCAACTGTCTCCTGTTCACTGCCATAAATGTGCGATGCATCCCACCAATGCGTTACCTTGTTGATAAATGTGGTAGGGTTTTGATTGCCATCCTGACGAGTTGAGTCTTCTATCGTTTTTCTAACCCTTAGAAATCCATACTTCTGCCGCCAAGGGTCATTCTGTTCCAGGGGAATCTCGATGCTATTATCAGGTTCACCAGGGGGCTGACTATCCCCATGAGTAAACCAGTCATGAGTTTGAAACTGAATCCATGAAGCTGCATGGAGATTTAAGATAGTAGCAGGATGAAATTTATCCCGTTTCAGTAATACTTGACTGACAGTGCGAGGACTCGGTTTTAGTAGGTTTGCCTGATCAACTTTGGCATCGCTCAAGGGTATATTACGCCCCAACCGTGTGCCAGCCATACCCATCTCAGGGCGATCGAGGTCATTAAAGCTTCCATCTACAGTCCGAGCTCGCAAATGGCGTCCATCAGGACTCGGAACAGGCTTAGGTAACTCGCTTTTATTCGGTATTTGTGATGTATCGTGAAGGTTTTCTTCCCGCAATTTATTGCGAAACTGAAGCAGTTGGAAAAGGGCAAGAGGAGTAGGTAACTTATGCCACGGAATTCCAAACATTGCGATCCTCCTAAATAAAAAAGCTAGTGAACGTTAAACAAAGATGCTGTTAGGGCGTGCAAAGCAACAGAGAAACTTCTCAGTATGCTTTTACGATTTTGCTTCCTTCAACTCTTTCTGCAAATCCTTCATAAAGGCAAGAAAAAAATCCTTAAAAATACAGACTCGGTTTGTACTCCCAGTGCCAAACGTAAAATATAGATCCTGGGTCTTGGCAGCGGCTTTTCCCACTTTCAGTATCACTACTGTCTTTCCTGGAGTTATAGGAGATGACAAAAGACCATCAAAGTTCGACGCCTTGACTGCTATCCGAGGCACCTGGGGAGTTGGAGCGTATGCTGTAAAAATTTCTTCGAGCGGCTTTTCTAAGTTATCTTTTAACGTTCTTAACGCCACTGCTGTAGCCTGAACAACCTCTCCGATATTATGTCCAACATCTACGATATGGACATTATTGTCAACGGTCTTTACACAGTAATCCATGATTTGCTTCTGCGATTTTCTTGCACCCTTATATTTCCACGGAAAGATAGCCTCACCAAAATTCTGTAACGTATTTTTGGCAGCTTGGGTAATAGGTAGTGGAATCTCTTCCCCAAAGAACCTGCGGTTTACTACTTGAACCATGGCATGGGCAAGAACCTCATCTGAAGCATTTGTCTTCAGCAGTTCTGCAATTCTTTTAACATCGTCTCTGCTATAACCTATTGCTACTTTTTCCTCTAGATAGGCTCGTCTCGATTCATAGTTAGGACAAGAAGTCGATTCAAAGGGAAAAAACCATAAGTCGCGCTCATCATCATGGAACTTGGTAGCCCTGAAAAAAAACTTTACCCACCACGGTAACAAAGCAGTGTCGTATACGTGCAAACGGTCAACAGCCCCTGAATCCTCGATTTTTCTGATATGTTCCGGGTCTGAGACTATAACAATATCTAGCAAAAATGGGATGTTTATCCGCAGAGGACTAAATAAAGATTTGTCGAGTGTTGTCATTTATTTTCCTGCCTTTAGTTTGTAAAAGTAGAATCATCCGTTCTGTCATAAGTTAACAGTTTTACCAGTCATACAAGAAATTACAGGATTAAAAGTATTGGATGTGACTGGTTTTTCCCAAATATGAGAATCGCGATCGCTTAATTGTTCAATGATAGATTTCGCGGTTTCTGGTGCAGTGCCATCAAGCTGTTGAGCATCCCTTGGTGCTGCAACTCCTCGGTTTCTATGGAGCGTTGCGATTGAGTAAATCTAGGCAAGTCCAGTGCATCTTGCTCTAACAAACTTGCATCAAACTCGGTCGTGCTAACAATTAGCTTAAGCCTATCCTTGGGTTCAGTAATGCCCTGTTCCCATAACTCATCTGGCACCACTGAATCGATGTACTCTCGCTCAATGGTTTCTCCCGGTTGCAGTCGCATGCTAGTCCTGTCTTGAAAGAAGGCAACGGACACGGCAAAACTCTCGGTTAAGTCTAATACATTGCAATAGAGGGTTTTCTTACTGTTGTTAGTCAGCCTGACATAGAAAGTAGGTGGACTCCACGCACCATTAGAATACTCATACTCCAAGCGGCGGATGTCAGACGCTTCTGATAGCGAACCGGTAGCGACGTTAGGAGCGTCTGAAGAGGCAATGCTTGTGTTAAGGACAATCTCCATCTTCAGATCATCTGGCTTAATCCGCGTCCTGGCGGGGCTTTCCAGTTCAAGCGTGTTAGTCCACCGCGCGATATGTTCCAAACGCTGAACAACCTGCAAAGCGCGTTTTGGCGAACTGGCTTGGTCGGGTTTGCACAAGTGCTGCTCAAAGCTGTTGATAATCGCCTGACGAGTTGCTTTTTCATTCGTAAGTATCCACGGTAGATTACTAGGTTCTACAAGTTTCCACTCGTCCGCTTTAGTCCGTTCCCGGAGATACGCTTTTACAGCTTTAATGTCGTTAACACAACCTTTTAAGGAAGAAATAGCGGGAACAGAGACTGGATGATAGGTATCAATCCCAACTAGTAGTGCGTAGATGTTTTTAGTCATACTTATCCTGCTGCTTTAGAGGCTGTTTGTAAATCAACTGGTAACAGCAATCCTAATGTGTCAACTAGGATGAAACGCTTACGTCCTTTAACTTGTTTTTAACTTGTTTTCTCCCATCGTAACCATAAACCTCCCACACCAATTGCTTCAATTCGGCTAATAGTTCGTTTTGCTTTTAGCTTCTATTGTGTTATCAACCTAAAACTCAAGTTTTTTGCAGAAATTTCATCATTTTACAAAACTTTATAATATTAGAACTTACGCCAAAATTTTGATTGTGTGGAATTTGCCATAGTGCATCTCTACATAAATCACCTCAACAAAGTCGGGGTTTTGAACTAGCGAGGACATAAGTCCTCATAGCTGCATTCTTAAGTAGGTGTAAGTGAAATCAACTTATGCACCCTGCGTCCGATCAAACGTGGATTGTAGATAGCTGAAACATTTTGCCGCCGCAGTGCAATTGATCCGCAGATACAGACAATGCTTCCCTCACGTACGCGCACGTTATGCACGGATCCGGTCTTTTTGTACAGTCAGTAGATCAAAAAGTTCTGCGATTGCCTTTGGCACTGGCACCTGTGCAATCGCTCTGTGATGGATACCTGCAAATTTGATGATTTTCTCAAATACCGTATTTTTTGATACTTTTTTTAGAAACTTCGTTGAAAAACTTAAGATAAGTAAAACTAATAAATAAATAAATAAGCGAAAAAGGTAAGGGTAACTCTCGCAGCAGAATATAGTTCTGGTGCTGTGTGATGGAATTTTTGTAAAGTATTGGGGTGAAAAAGCAAAATTTTTGAGTGAGTGGATTATTTAGTTTGACTATGCACGTTATCCCTTAGTATTTCAAAGAAGGTCAGTTGAGATAGGTCGGTTGTCTCAAAGAAAAGCGCATAAGTTGTGCGTGCTTACATCTATCAAGAATATAGGTTGATTGGCTCTCCAAGCTTAACTTCTGTCGCTAGCTTGCGGTAGTCCATCACTTGATCTAGCGATACTTCCAAGGATTCAATCGCCTGAACTGTATAGTCAATTAACTCAAATTATCTGCAATTTAAAGAGAAACATATGTCTACTAATGTTCCCCAAGTTCCTCAAAACTTTTGCTTACCAGAAGCAATGGATGCAGTACTCCTTTGCAATTCCAGCAAAGATGTTACGCCAATAGATAATGCCGACAGCCAGGAAACAAGGGCATCTGGTGGTGGATTGTCACAGACTGTATTGGCAGCACCTCCGGATACCTGGAAAGAGCACTGGTTTGAACATCAAGAGTTGTTATCGCTGGTTTATCATGATAACGATGTAGCTGTTTACTTCGACAAAGATGTAAGCCGTTTGGTAACCTGGCCTTTCTCCTTTATGTCCGCAGTATGGCGCTACACCAAAAGCGTTTACAGCACATTTGGAAGCGATCCCAGGTTGTATGCCATCTATCACACTAATAAATACAGTGGCGGACATCCATCTACCTGGCTCGATGCCAGTCACGATTACCGTAATGTAATTGATGTAGGCCCCGGTCCCTGGACAACCGGAACAGGAAATGATCTGGATATATGCACCCATGAAGTAGCGCATATTGTAGAAGGTGCTTCAAAAGGTAAACTAGGCTCCCCGGCCTTTACTATATGGCGTGACAGTAAATGGGCGGAAATATTTATCTACGATGTCTACCTTGGTCTTGGTCGTACCAGCGATGCTAAAAGATGGTATGACCTGATGATGAACACCCGTGATGGTTTCCCGAGAGCCAATACCCAATGGTTCAAAAACTGGTTCTATCCTATCTATAGCGAACATGGTAAAAGTGCCACGTTAAACAGGTTTTTCCAGTTGTTATCTGACCATTTCCCCAAAAACGGTTATACTTATGCACGCCAGATGAACTGGGGTGAATTTGTGCATTTCTGGAGCGGAGCTGCCAACACGAATTTAAAATCTCTAGCTACCAATGCTTTTGGCTGGACAGCTGATATGGAAGCGCAGTTTAATCAAGCGCGGACTGATTTTCCGAATCTTCCTAGCTAGACTTTTTTGCCTTTTTATTCAAAGACTGAGCCAAAATCTCTCCACCCTCATCACACTAAAGTTATATCTGGAGATTAACTATATTCTCTTTCTTTAGTAACTATCCTAATACTAAAGGTCTTTGCTATACTCTTAGTAAGTATTAATTCCTTATCATAATCTATGAGAAACGCAGAAATATTTCTGTGTTATCTTGATGCTTTTTGGTTAGACCTCTTGTCTCTAACCTTTCAATTCAAAATTGTAAAACAGTTTCCCAAGGAGGAAGGTTAAATGGAGGCTTCTGGTAGTAGTAGTAGCCAAACTACTATTCAGGAATCCACAGTGTTACTGTCTGACGAAGACCCAGACCATAGTATCTGCGGTGGTCAGTTGGCGTCTGCGATGAATCTGCCCCTAGTGGCTCTCGTTTGAGTCATGCAGTTCATCTCTGGTCGCCACTGGGCACGGCGACTGCAAGAATAGGAGATGAACAATGCAAAATTTAATTTCAACTGCATAGTCTATAAGTGCCAGTTCCTTGTTCTTCTAAGAAAGATATCAAGGAGTTGGGGAGTACGTATTTTTCATCGGTTCTTTTGTCACAACTATGATGCATGAAGTAGGCTGATTTCTGATGCATTGGAGTAGGAAATCTGCATTATAAACTGATGCAAACTTGTTGTGGCTAAATTTCAAATTTTCACATCAAAATTGACCAAATCAGTACGCAGCAAACAGTGAACAGTTATCAGTATAAATGCCTTTTCACTGATAACTGTTCACTCTTCCCGATTGCACTGATTCAATTTTTTTGAATATAAAACCACAGATGGACAATAAATAAAAGTTTTTCCTCTGTCTTCCCCCCCTATACATCGGGGGGAATGAGGGGGGTGGACACAGATAATTTATCTGTATTTGTCTGCGTGCTTCTCTTGTGCATCTGCGGTTCCAAATAGCCAAAAACCGGATTTTTGCAAACAAAAAATACACTGTACAAATAACTGTACAAAACTTGATTTATAAAACTGCATTTCAAGAATAAATTTGAGATCCTAATAGAGGTGAAGCCATGCAAGTTTCCTTACCTTCACTGTTTAAGCCACGTCACGAGAAGCCTCAGCTTCTACGGCTATCAATGCCTGTGGTGGAAGAAGCAAACACCGAATTAGGAAAATTATTGGTATCTCTTAATACTAAACGTAAGGGTTTGACTGAAGCAGAAGCTTGCGATCGCCTCAAGGAGTATGGCTTCAATGAAGTTACTTACGAGAAACAAGCATTGTGGTATTTCCTACTGCTAAATTCTTTCAAGAACTCTATCATCTTTGTCCTAGTTGCCCTGGCGATTGTCTCCTACCTAACCAAGAATATAGAGACAACCATTGTGCTGATGCTGCTGGTGATGGTGAACGGATTACTGCGGTTTGTGCAGGAGTATCGTTCTAGACAAACAGTCGAAAAACTCAAGGCAATGGTGAGTGTCACTGCTACGGTTAGCCGTCGGGACAAACGCTTTAATCGCGAACGGCGTCAAGAAATTCCGATCAAGTATTTGGTACCGGGAGACATTGTTCACTTATGTGCTGGAGACATGATACCAGCCGATGTGCGACTGCTTTGTGCCAAGGATTTGTATGTTAGCGAAGCAGTTCTTTCTGGGGAAACCCTTCCCCTTGAGAAACACGACACTTTAGGCAGTGTCGTTGAGAAGGTGGCAATCAGTCACAGCGCCAACAGTAAAGATCCGCTGGACACGTCCACAGTTGGCTTCATGGGAACAAACGTCGTCAGTGGTACAGCAACAGCAGTTGTGGTAGCAACGGGGAACCGTACCTGCTTGGGTATGCTGACAAAGAATATGGTTGGCAAACGGGCATTAGCTAGCTTTGGACAAGGGTTCAATGGTTTGAGGTGGTTGTTGATTAGCTTCATGGCGGTTATGGTACCAGTCGTGTTTCTGATGAACAACATCGGCAAAGGAAACTCGACAGGTACTTTCCTGTTTGCTGTTGCGATCGCAGTGGGCTTAATTCCAGCAATGCTGCACATGATTGTCACAACAAACCTTGCACGTAAAGCGAGGGCGATCGCAAAGCAGAAGGTCATTATCAAGCGCTTGAATGCTATTCAAAACTTGGGTGCGATGGATATTCTCTGTACCGATAAGACAGGCACACTGACCCAAGGCAAAATCATCTTGGATCGGTGTTTGGATATTTATGGTCAAGAAAACGAGGAACCTCTCAAGTACGGCTATCTCAACAGTTACTACCATACAGGTTTGAAGAACCTACTAGATGTCGCTTTACTCAAGCACGTAGAACTGAAAACCACTTGGAAACCTGCACAGGACTACTGCAAAGTCGATGAAGTCCCCTTCGACTTTATTCGTCGTCGGGTGTCAGTGGTCTTGAAACACCAACAGCAAGACATCCTGATTTGTAAAGGAGATGTGGAAGAAATTGCTCGCCTTTGCACTCACGCCAAATCCAATAATCAGGTTATTCCCATGACCAAATCCCTGTATGAAGAAGTATTGCAAGTGACGCAAAGACTAAATGAAGATGGGCTGCAGGTGATTGCTGTTGCTTACAAAGAGGTTTCGACACCCAAAGATAGGTATGAAATTAAAGATGAAAATAACCTGATATTAGTGGGTTATCTTGCCTTCCTCGACCGACCTAACGATAGTGCTGCAGAGGCGCTTGCTACCCTCCAGCAGCATGGGGTTCGTGTTAAGGTGATCACCGGTGACAACGATATTGTCACTCGCAAAGTCTGCAAACAAGTGGGGCTGTACGTTCACCATACCGTGCTGGGTAGTGAGGTGGAACGCATGACAGATAAAGAACTGGCAAATATCGTAGACACCACCACAGTGTTTGCCAAAATGTCACCTCTGCAAAAAGCTCGCGTTATCCGCATCCTGAAGCGCAAAGGTCATACAGTTGGCTACATAGGAGATGGCATGAACGATGCTGCATCTCTACGAAACGCCGATATTGGTATTTCTGTCAATACCGCTGTAGACATTGCTAAAGAGTCGGCAGATATTATCCTACTAGAAAAGAGCTTGAAGCTGTTGGAAAAGGGCGTTCTTGAAAGTCATCGTACTTTCGGCAATATAACGGCATTGCCGATGGCAAAACTCATTCATCGGAAGCGTAAAATAAACAGTAAGGCTCATTCAAGTCGGCTTCTGGAGGCAGCATCACATGGTAGAGATATCGTCTAAAGCCTTGACTCTGGAGGAGTTTTTGAAAGTTCCAGAAACAAAGCCTGCTTGTGAATATATCAACGGTTCTGTTATCCAGAAACCAATGCCTAAAACCCGCCACTCCAGACTTCAAGGAAAATTGACGAGGATAATTAGGGGTAAAAGTAGCCAAGACACATTTTGCCGCCACGTAAAGCTTGAAAGGCTTGCCATGAAGGAGTTACAGAAATAAAATCGCTCTTTTCATCACAAAACGGAGAAAAAGCTTGTTTTGACTGTACCAATAAAAGTCTAAGTTATTTAGCACAGGGTTTTGTCATGTAGTCACAAGGGTTTCAGGTTCTAAAAATTAGAGGGGTTGAAATGGTACGAATAAAAGTAGTGGATCTGGTCTGCTAAATCCGCTCTTTTTAGATTACAGTCTATTTTTTTTCTGAAACATAGTCTGAGTATGATTTTCAGACGACGCATGGCGGCAAAATTCGCCTTGGCTACTTTTACCCCCAGTACTGATGCCCGCTTCGCAGACCAGCATCCGCGCACCAGGGCGACGGTACGAAGACTCTTTCACACTGCCCACTATTGCCAGCACCTACCGTTCCCCGTGATGTTCGTTGCGTCGAATGCTTCGACTACCGCTTGCACTTTGTTCATCAAATGACCTCACTCACAGCAGCTTTTCCGGCGTAATCGGCAAGTCTCTGATGCGTTTGCCCGTGGCATGGAAGACGGCGTTGGCGATCGCTGCCGGGATGCCGACCATGCTGAGTTCGCCCATGCCTTTAATACCGAGCGGATTGACTATTTTATCGTCCTCCTCAACGAATATCGTTTCGATCTCCAAGATATCGGCATTAACCGGCACGTGATAATGCTGCAAATTGGCATTCATGATCCGCCCGTAACGATGGTCGATTTCAGTCGCCTCTTGCAGTGCCATACCAATCCCCCACACAACGCCGCCGATTTCCTGGCTGTGCGAAGTTTTCGGATTCATGATTTTGCCGCTGGCGGTCACTTCAATTGCGCGCGTGACGTGGACAATCCCCACATCCGGGTCAACTTTGACTTCCACAAATTGCGCGCCATGCGCGCCGGTCGCGTATTTTTCTCTTTCCGGTGAAGCTTTGGCTTGGTGGACATCAACCAGTTCGGTCAGATTGTTCCGTCGCATTAACTCGGAAATATCTACCGATTGTGACGAATTGTTTTTAATTTGCAGCTTTCCGTCGAGCATCTCGACATCTGCGATTTTTGCCGTTTTGAAAGGCGAAGCCGCATCTTTGTTAGCCAAATCCAACAGTTTCCGTCTAATGTTTTGTGCCGATTCATAAATCGCTGTGCCGACGCTCGCTGTGGTAAATGAGCCGCCCTGTACCGGTGCTTCCGGGAATTTCGTGTCCCCAAGTTCAAACTTGACCTTTTCAATCGGCAAACCGAGGTATTCGGCGGCAATCAAAGTCATCACAGTGTAGGTTCCTGGGCCGATGTCTGAGGTGGCACTCGCTACGTGTGCGGTGCCGTCGGACTTCAAAGTGATTTTCGCCGATGCCGGTCGTTGCCACGCGCCCCAAACTCCGGTCGCTATTCCCCATCCGACCAGAAAGCGTCCGTCCCGCATCGAACGCGGCTCGAATTTGCGATTCTTCCAGCCGAACTTTTGTGCGCCAAGTCGGTAACATTCGCGCAGAGCCTTGCTTGAGTATGGTTTCCCGCTATCTGGATCGACTTCGGTGTAGTTTATCAGCCGTAATTCGAGTGGGTCTATTTTGAGCGCGTAAGCCAGCTCATCCATCGCGCATTCGAGCGCGAACATTCCTGAAACCGCACCGGGAGCGCGCATCGAGGCAGGAGTTGGCAAGTCTGTTCTCACGATTCTTTGCGGCGTATCTGCATTTGGACAAGCATAAAGCGTGCGCGGAAATTCCGTAGTATTTTCTACCCAATCTTGGAAAGTTGAAGAATTATTCCTTGAGTCGTGAATGATTGCCGTGAGCTTTCCGTTTCTTTGGGCTCCGAGTGAAACTTTCTGCCAGGTATGCGGGCGATAGCCGTGTCCCGTATACATCTGCTGTCTGGTATAAACCACTTTTACGGGACGCTTGATGACGCGCGCCGCCATCGCTGTCAATGCTGGGTAATAATTCGGTCTTAGAGATGCGCCGAACGCTCCGCCGACGAATGGCGAAATTACCTCCACGTTTTCAACGGGCATATTAAAGCTTGTCGCTAAATGCTGGCGAACGACATAAACGCCCTGCGTTTTATCGAAGATCGTTAGCTTATCGTTTTCCCAAAAAGCGATCGCAGCGTGCGGCTCCATCGGGTTGTGATGTTCGATGGGAATCGTGTATTCAGCTTCGATTTTGACGGGGGCAGATTGAAAAGCCTGCGCAGGATTTCCACGCGGTTTTACGATGTCCCGTGGGCTGGCAGCACGCTGCGGATCAATAGCGACAGCCTTGTCCAAGGAACTCTCCAGATCGGTCGTCGGCTTTTCTTCGTTGTAAGTCGCCTTTACGAGGCACGCGGCATAACGCGCCTGCTCGAATGTCTCAGCCAGCACGAGCGCGATCGGCTGCATGTTAAAGAAAATCTGATTCGATTGCAGAGCGCGAAACGATTTATCAGGCACATCTCTGTTGCTCTCTGGCTTGAGTTCCGGAGCAGCCGACGGCGCAGGTTTTGGGTAATTTTCGTGGGTGAGGATGTGAATCACGCCGGACGCACGGCTCGCCTCCTTCGTGTCAATTGATCGAATCGTGCCTTTGGCGATACTGCTCGTCACGATAAAACCGTAAGCGAGATTGGGAACCTTGAATTCCGCAGCGTATTTAGCCTTACCCGTAACTTTTGCGACGCCGTCCACGCGGCTCATTTCTTTTCCGATGTATCTTGCCATTTCTTTTATCCTCCCTAATTACGCAGCACCGCCCGTCATCGCTCGCTGCAAAGCGAGAACAATGGCGCGTTTTCCGAGTTCGACTTTATAACCGTTATGTTCAAGCGGTTTCGCATCTTTGAGAGCCGCTTCGGCAGCCAGTTTGAATGTTTCTTCCGTCGCAGGTTTTCCGATCAGAACTCTTTCCGCTTCGGCTGAACGCCAGGGCTTATGCGCGACGCTTCCCAAAACAACACGTGCCTGTTTAATGTTATTGCCTCTTGTTTCTAAAGCAGCAGCCACGGCAAGCAGTGCGAAAGCATATGAAGCGCGATCGCGAACTTTTAGGTAATAAGACTTGTCGGCGAAATTATTTTTCGGCATTTCAATGGCGACGATCAATTCGCCGTGTCCAAGATTGTTATCTTTTTCCGGCGTGTCGCCTGGCAAGCGATGAAAATCTTGGATTGGGATTGTGCGTTCTTGCCCGTTCGTGCCGCGAACCTTCACTACCGCGTCAAGCGCATAAAGCGCATTCGCCATATCGCCAGGGTAAGTGGCCACGCATTTGTCGCTGTAGCCAAAAATGGCATGAATGCGATTAAGCCCCTGAAGCGCTCCGCATCCGCTGCCAGGCTCGCGTTTGTTGCATGGCATAGCGATGTCGTAAAAATACTGGCAACGGGTGCGTTGCATCAAATTTCCCCCGTTGGTCGCCATATTACGAAGCTGCGCGGAGGCGCCAGCTAAAATCGCCATTGACAGCAGCGGGTAATTTTGCCGGACGAGCGCATGGTTAGCCGTCTCAGTATTTTTCGCTAACGCACCGATAGAAATTCCGTTCGAGGTCGATCGAATCTGCGCCAGATTCAAACCTGAGATGTCAACAAGTTCGCTGGGACGCTCGACGTATTCTTTCATCAAATCAATCAGATTTGTCCCGCCTGCCAGAAACTTTGCTGTTTGATCAGCCGAAACAGTGCGAACGGCGCTTGCTGTGTCGGTGGCGCTGGAATATTTAAACGATTTCATCGGCTTTGCCCTCCTGATTGAATGCAACAGCGATTTCTTCATCGCTGGCGAAATGCCAGGCCTGGGCTGTTTCGCGCCCGGAATGAACTTCTCTGATTGCCGCAACGATTCCCGGATACGCGCCGCAACGGCAAATGTTGCCACTCATGCGTTCTCTGATTTCTTCATCAGAAAGTTCTAAATTCTGGGTGCTTGTCCGCAAATTGTTAGTGACATGACTCGCGTCACCGTTTTTGGCTTCCTGCAGAAGCGCCACCGCCGAACAGATCTGCCCCGGCGTGCAGTAGCCGCACTGGAAGCCGTCGTGTTTGATGAACGCCGCCTGCATCGGATGAAGATTGTCGCCGTCAGCCAGCCCTTCGATGGTCGTCACCTCTTTCCCCTCGCAGCTCGCGGTAAGTGTCAGACACGAAAGCACGCGGCGACCGTCAACGATCACCGTACAAGCGCCGCACTGTCCTTGATCGCACCCTTTTTTGGTGCCGGTCAATCCAAGCCTTTCGCGCAGGGCGTCGAGCAGCGCCGTGCGCGAATCCACTTCCAGGCGTTGGGTCGAGCCGTTGATTTTCAAAAGGACCTTAACGGCGTTTTCCACCCCAGCGGTCGGGGCGAACACGGCGTCGGGCGAAGCGGCGAACGTGGCAAAGGCTTCCTCTTTAGCCAGCAGGTGGAAGGCGAAGGTGCCGAGTGCAGCAGCCATACTTTGCCCCAAGAATTTGCGGCGAGCAGCACCGACAATACCGAGTTCGTCGAGTAGTGTTTCTTCGTCCCTACTGAAATCTTTGTGTTCTTGATTATCGTCCATGATTCTGCTCCATAAAAACTACTCAAGTCGAGCATTCCTGCTCAAAACGGTAAATTCACTTCCTGTTTCATCCAAGGCAGTCGGCTGCTACTTGTCCACAGGCGTCAGTTCGGATAGAGCCTACCCTACTACTTTTGTCTTGAGGCGCATTTGCCAAATTGATGGAACCATGAAGGTCACGAGGTTCTGTATGTCCGCAATTCGGACAGACAAATGTTCTATCTCGCAAAGTTAATCTATCATTCTTCTGCCCACATTTTCTGCACTGTTTAGACGAAGGAAACCACCGATCTATAATGTCTAGCTTGCACCCACCGAAGGTGCAGAAGCGCCTTCGCTCGGGCGTCATTTGTTCTCGAAGGCTTCCTTTGCCACGGAAATCGCGGTTACTGCGTTAGGCCAGCCCGCGTAAAACGCCAAGTGGGTAATGGTCTCAATCAACTCCTCCTGCGTCAACACGAGAAATTGTCTCTCGACTCCTCATGGGGGAACAAAGTGGTCGGCTGTGCCAAATTGCTGTTCTGGGTGGTTACTCTCACCGCATCGCCCAAGCTGTTGAGCGTCTGCGTAAAGACTTTAACCAACCGCTTCGCATTGAGAACATTGCACGAGAGATGGGAATGAGCGTATCCGGCTTTCACCACCACTTCAAATCTGTTACCGCCATGAGTCCTTTGCAATTTCAGAAGCAGCTACGGCTCCAGGAAGCCCGCCGTCTTATGTTGGGTGAAGATATGGACGCTGCCAGTGCTGCATACCGAGTAGGTTACGATGATGCCTCACACTTCAACCGGGAGTATAAAAGACTCTTCGGCGCACCACCGATACGCGACGTGGAACGGCTACGGGAAACTGCTAATCTAAACAATAGATAGGTTTGTTTTGTTCTGATTTAGGACTCAGGGAAAACGCACCTTATTTCCTAATAAAAACTAATAAGGATTTAAAAATATCTCTGATAATTACAAAACTTGATGAAATCATAAACAAAATAAATCAAGCATCCTCAAAATTATCAATCAGCTTATTTCCAATAAAATAGCACTTGATTAAATATAAAATAAATTACTGCTCCAGAGAGAATAAATAACTTTATCCACAAAAAAGTAAAATTTTTAATTAAAATATTCTCTGGAAGTATTGATAAGCTAATGCTAAAACTCTTTCTAAATATTTATCTGGGAAAGGCAGAGGGCAGAGGGCAGAAGGGAAGAATAAGTATTGAAGGTAACAAGTAATACCCTATGTCCCGTCTGACCTCTGCCAATGGGGTATAAAATGCTATCGTCTACACTGTGTCTACAATCGGTTCGGTGCTGCGCCTATCCGATTGAGCCTTCTGCCCTCTACCTCCAGCATAGCTGCCTTCTTCAACAAAAGCTGTTTCGGTGAAGTGAGGAGTTTTGAAGCCTTGAAATATGTTCATCTAGGAATGAGATCTGATATAAAACGCATATAAAACGCAAAATGTTGTTATGCCTATGCAAAGCAGTATGACATTTGGCACCATTGTTGCATTATTCAGTGCGATGGTTGTTCTGGCTTCTATTCCCAGTGTTAGTGTATTGGCTGTCTCCACAAGATCAGCTACATCTGGATTTATTCATGGTGTTTTCACAACTATAGGGATAGTGGTTGGTGACATCATTTTCATAATAATAGCCATTTGGGGTTTATCGCTTCTTGCTGAAACGATGGGGAGCTTATTTGTCCTAATAAAATACCTTGGCGGTGCTTATCTTATGTTGTTGGGAATAGGGCTATGCAGGTCAAAATCTCAGGAGGTGGAGACACAGGAGGTTATAGAGACCTCTTTGCTGTCCAGTTTTCTGACTGGACTGTTTATTACATTGGGCGATCAAAAAGCAACCTTATTTTATCTTGGTTTTTTTCCGGCTTTTCTTGATCTTTCTAAAGTATCTTATTTTGACACCAGCATTATTATAGCGATTACTACAGTGGCCGTAAGCGGTGTAAAACTTGGTTATGCATTCATGGCGGACAGAGCTAGATTGCTTATTAGTTCTAAAACAAGGAAAGGAATAAACATTGCTGCTGGCTGTGTAATGATTGCTGTTGGAGTATTTTTAGTAACAAAGACTTAATCATATGACTAACCCTGTTTTGTCACTCTCGGAAAACAATAATCGAAGCAAAATGCGGCAGCTATCATTCAGGCAAGGTTTAAAGCTTTATTTCCGTTCTTGAAATTAAAATTGTAGCCAAAAACCAAAAAGTTAAGCTCTGTAAGCTTTATACTACTAATGCTCATTACTTATCAACAACCTCCTGATTGATTTTTTTTCTAAAAACAATAAAACTTATGCCTATCTCTAAAATAGAAGCCAAGCAGCTTTTACACCGTCTTATTTTTGAAGATGCAAGTCCTGAGGACTGGGTGCAGGATGTTTGGGGATTGAGCCCAATCTTGGGAGACAGTGCAGCAAAATTGCTAGAGGTTTTTGAAGCGTTGATAGAATGTTGTCCGGAAGAGAAATTAGAAAATTTGCTGCAAACCTTTTATCAAGAGTCGCTTGAGTGAAAGGTTACAGTTACACTGATTTAGCCCCGCCCAATCGGATGAAGCAATTGGACAATAGTCTGCACTAACATTTCCGGTTCAACAGGCTTGGAGATATGCATCTGAAATCCAGCAGCTAAGGCTTGTTGCTGGTTTATTTCTCCCGCATAAGCAGTGAGGGCGATCGCCTTAATGCTTCCTCCCTGTCGGGCTGACCACTTTCTAATTTGCCGAATTAGGGAATAGCCATCCATTTCAGGCATACCAATGTCACACAGTAGCAAATCGGGAACAGACTGATTCAAGAGGGTTAATGCCTGTGCTGCTGAAGCGGCGGTTGTAACTTGTGCGCCAGATTGCGTCAGGATAAATGCTGCCAGATCCCGCATATCCGCATCATCATCCACAACCAATATCTGAATACCTGCTAGGTCTGTTACACTTTCTTTCAGGCTGTCATTAGAATAAGATAACTTCTGCTCAACGACGTTTAACGGTAGCCGGACGGTGAATGTTGCCCCTAAATTTTGTCCCGGACTATCTGCCTCAACGGTTCCTCCATGCAGTTCAGTGAAATGGCGGACGATCGCCAGCCCTAATCCCAACCCGCCGAATTTTCGTGTCGTTGTGCCATCTTCTTGCCGGAAGTATTCAAACACATAAGGCAAAAACTCTGGGCTGATGCCAATTCCTGTGTCTTTGACTTGAATCTGAGCATACGTGCCAACTTGCTCCAGTCGTACCTCGACTCGTCCTTTAGATGGTGTGAACTTCACGGCATTAGAAAGGAGGTTCCAGACAACCTGTTGTAGGCGGTTCGCATCGCCTGAAACAGTTCCTGAAATTGGATTGAGTGTGGTCTGAATTTGAATGTTCTTGGCTTCTGCTGCCAGTCGTACCGTTTCTAGTGCTGCTTCAATTGTTGCAGCTAGATTCACGATCGCAACGTTTAACGTCATTTTTCCTTGGAGGATGCGCGACACATCCAACAAATCCTCAATCAGTTGCGCTTGCAGCTTGGCGTTGCGCTCGATTGTTTCTAAGGCTTGGTCAACTTTTGTGGAGTCTAGCCGCTTACTTCTCAGTATTTTTGTCCAGCCCAGAATCGGATTGAGGGGCGATCGCAATTCGTGGGATAGCACCGCCAAAAATTCGTCTTTAACTCGGTTAGCGGCTTCTGCTTTGGCACGAGCGCGTTGAGCGACCCGGTAGAATTGAGCATTATCAATCGCTAAGGAAGCACGGTGAGCCAGTTCCTCTGCAAGTTGCAAATCGATTGAATCGTATTGTAGTCCAGACTCGGCTGAAACAAAGGAAATGACACCTAGAATTCGCGTTTGGGTTCGTAGTGGCACTGTCATCACAGATTTGAACCCAACCTGGCGCAAAATTTCTAAATGTTCTGGATCACGGGCTGCTTGTACGAGTAACTCGTCTGGAATATCAGCTAACAAATCTGATTGCCCAGTTCGCAATGTCAATGCAGCACCGCGAGGATCATCCGGGTTCAGAGGATATTTATCTCTGATTTGGTGCGCCCATTGGAGTTTGCCTGGATCGGTGTGAGCTACGGCAATCTGCTCGATTGAACCATCTTCTTCAACCATATGCACTGTACACCAATCTGCCAACTCAGGTACTGCAAGCTGTGCCACTCGCTCCAAGGTGGTTTGGTAATCGAGCGAAGAGGCAAGGACTGCACTCGCCTCCGAAAGAAAGCGTTGGGCACGCTCTAACCGTAGTTGCTCTGTCACGTCTATGACATACACTAAAACGTCTTCTACCTGACCATTTTGGTTGGTTGTCGGAAGATAGTAAACGTTGTAGTAACCGGGGGTGCGATCGCTGCGTCCGGGAACGTTGACAGCAAAGCTAGGTGAGATAAAGGGATTGCCTGTGGCGTAAATTTGATGAAATACTTCAACTATCTGCGGATCGGATTGACCAAAGAGTTCGGCAATTGAATGTCCTAAGTGTTGCTCTCGAGTTAATCCGTTGATTTGGGCTAATGCTTCATTAATGGCGAGAAATCGCTGCTCTGTATCTAACAGCGCAATTCCAACCGGAGAGGTTTCAAAAATAGTTGCCAGTTGGCGCTGTGCGGCTTCGACTTGAGTACGGGCAATTCGTTCTCGCTCTAGCAACTGTTCCCGTTCTTGTTCAACTTGCTTGCGCTCTGTGATGTCAATGACAGCACCAATCGAGTGTTTAGGATTTTCTCCAGAATCGTAAGTAAATTTTCCTCTTGCTTCTACCCAATGAATCGAGCCATCCGACCAACGCAGGCGATATTCGTGGTGATACTCCTTCAAGCCTTGCATGGCTTGCTGAAGTTTTGCCTCAGTTTGAGCTAACTCATCTGGATGAACCCGGCTTGCCCAAACTTCATAAGTGGGTTTGCACTCATTCGGTTGCAGACCTAGCACGGTGAAGTGTCCTTCCGACCAAAGCAGTGCGCCAGTTTGCATATCCCAATCCCACGTTCCCATACGTCCGATTTTCACTGCCAGTTGCAGATGAGCCTCACTCTCGCGCAATTTCTCTTCTGCGCGCGATCGCTCCACGGCTAGCCAGGTTTTTTGAGCAATTCGCTCCATCAGCGCCACATCGTCTGCTGTCCAGTGACGAGGCGAAACATGGTGCAATACAAACAATGCTACAAATCGCCCTTCTTTCACTAAGGGAACACACAGGAGAGATTTTGTTTGAATTGCGTCAAAGGCAGCAACCCCAACTCCAGCAGTACGAGGATCAACATCAACATCATCCACAACGATTGTTTTGCCCTGCTTCAACTGGGCAATAATTTCAGAACCAAAGGAATCCATGTGGTGACTACCAGCCACGCTGATGACACCATTGCAAAAATCGCGATCGACAATGACGTATTCCTGCGTGGAATCAATTTCACCGTAGGTACAGCGAGTCACTTGGAAGTGTTGTCCTGTCGCACGAACAACCTGCCACATGATTTCTTTCGGGTCTTGAATGGCACGAATCGCGTCGTTTAATTCGATCAGGAATTGCTGTTGTCTCTCCTTGTCTTGAAGATTTTCGAGCAGTTGCTCAATTTGTTGCCTTGCCCGCACTTGTTCCGTGACTTCAATGTTATAAATCAAAACTCCTTGAATTGTTCCCTCAGCATCGCGCCAAGCCGGAAAGACGACGCAGTTGAAAAATGCCTCTTCCAACACACCATCGCCGTTCCGATCCCAGTAAGCCGGCAACTCATCTCGAACGAACGGTTCTCCCGTGCGGTAAACTTGCTTGACCACGTCAAAGTAAATTTGCCCCTCTAGCTCTGGGAAAACGTCGCGCATCGATTTACCGATAATGTCTGGAGTGCGCCCAGCCACTTGCAGATAGGTTGGATTGGCAAATTCATACACAAGATCCGGACCTGTCACAATTCCAATCATGGCAGGCAACTGCATCAGGATATCATGCAACCGCTTGCGTTCAGTTTCTGCTGATCGACGGGCAGCCTGTTCTCGTTCTAAAAGGCGATCGCGCTGTGCTTCAATTTGTTTGCGCTCTGTAATATCGACCGAAACGCCAATCATGCGAACTCCCTGTCCAGTCGCATCGAGATAAACTCGTCCCACGCTGTTGAGCCAGCGCACAACGCCGTCTGGAGCGATCACCCGATACTCCTGCTTGTAGGACGGTTCTCCTGTAATTGCCCGTTGAACCGCTTGTATCACCCGGTGTCGATCATCTGGATGAATGATTGCAAAAAAGTCTTCTCCTGTGCCTTCTTGAACACCCCAAACTTCTAGCGCATTCGGAGAACACACCACGCGATTGGTTTTCAAATCCATGTCCCATCCCACCATCTGCGCTGCTGCTAGTGCCAACCGCAAGCGCTCTTCACTCTCTCGTAATGCCTGCTCAACCTGTTTATAATCAGTAACATCCCGAGCAATACTCAGTACCGTTTCAACAGAACCATCACTTGCAAATTCAGGGACGATACGCGCCTGATACCATCGAAGACCTTTTGGAGTCGGAAAACTAAATTCAATAATCTGTTCCTGACCTGTTGCAAAAACCTGCCGCAAACAGTCATTCCAAATGCTGTTGATGTCTTCTGGCATTCCTAGCTCGGCATTGGTCTTACCAATAAATTGCTCTGATGGAATACCCGTCGCCAGTTCTACACAAGGACTGACATAGAGATGGCGAAACTCTCTATCAATTCGGCTAATAATATCTGGGGCATTTTCCGCCACCATTTTAAACTGTTGCTCTCGCTGTCGCAGTTCTGATTCTAATCGTTTGCGCTCTGTCAGGTCAATTAAAAATCCTATTCCTAAATCGTCTGCTCCTCCCAGGTAGGCAGTTCCAATCAAGACGGGGACACGAGTGCCGTCTTTACGAATGTATTCTTTTTCAAACGGCGCATGGCTACCGACTTGCTTCATCTGTGCCATTGCTTGCTCGTCTAAGTGCCGAAATTCCGGTGGGGTAATTTCAAGGAAGTTTACAGCTCCAGATAAAACTTCTTGGCGCGTGTAACCCAAAGCAGCTAGCCAAGCGTCGTTGACTTCTAAAATATTGCCTTGAAAATCGCCAATAATTATGCCTATGAGATTCGCATCAACTAAACCTCGTAGCCGAGATTCACTTTCACGTAACGCTTGCTCTACAAGTTTGGGCTCAGTGACATCCTGAAAAACGACAACAGCTGCAACAATCTGCCCCCGGTTATCTAAAATTGGTGCTGAGTTCACGTTGATGAAAATGCGGCTACCGTCTTCTCGGTGTAGCTCCATTTCTTCATTAGAAACCACTTCACCTGTTTGAAGGGATTGGCGAAGCCACTGCCCCTTGGGCAATCGCGCCAAGGGCATGTCTTCATGAATATAGTGCTGACCATCAGAACGAAGTGGAATGTATGAAACGATGGGATCGTACTCGTTCAGTTCCAGCAATTGTTCATAGCCGTACCCAACAATCTCTTTGGCTTGTTCATTCGCGAGAACCAGCTTGCCAGATGCAGCATCCGCAATCAACACACCAGCAGGCATTTGTCGCAAAACCGCTTCAAACCGAGTACGTTCGGTCTCAAGCTCTTGCAGCAACCGCTCCCGCTCTGCCTCAGCCTGCTTGCGCTCTGTAACATCACGAAAATAAACCGCCACCCCCTCAGCAGACGGGTAGGCATTCACTTCTAACCAACGCTCGATTGGTTGTCCAAGCTCTTCCCATGAAACAGGGACTTGTTCTGCCACTGCCCGATGCAGTTCATGGTATGCTATGCTACCGACCTCATTAGGAAACACCTCGTTCCAAACGTGCTTTCCAATCAGTTCTTCTGGCCTTTTGTGCAGAATTTCAGCCGCCGCTTGATTCACGTAGGTGTAGTGCCAATTGCGATCAAAGGCAACAAAGGCATCCGTAATGCTTTCAAGGATCGTTGCCACCTTGCGCTCAGTTTCTTGAGCAGCGATAAGTTGAGTGTGCTGTTGCTCAATGATGCATTCTTGTGGCAAAGCGTTTTGAGCATTTGCCCCCGGAACATTGGCATCAAGATGTTGTTCATTTTCTAGACTGCGGGCAAAGTGTTCAATCACTTCAGAACGAGAAATTCCTCGCTTCTGAGCTGCCTTATCGAGCGATCGCCACGCTGTACTGGTAAGAGATAGGCTTACTCGTCGTTTCGTTTCTGAGTCCCAATTGTTCACAAACTTACCAGTGGCATCGCGCTTCATGAATATTTATCCGTATGCATACACGGTTTTTTCTATTCAATATGAGTTAATCCCTAATGAGGATCTACCTTAAGACTGAGATTTTGGCTTAAGGGAAAGTTTGAGTAGATAAACCAGTCAGGACTTACGCAGAAAATGCCGGAAACAACAAATTCACGTAGGGGCAATTCATGAATTGCCCCTACAAAACGTTTATTTTGCCTAAGTCCTGCGATCGCTCGAATTAACTCCTCCGGTTCAAGCGCTTTGGCAATGTGCATTTGAAATTTGACCGAGAATCGGAGGGCGCAAGCCCGACGCATTGTCCCCTAAAAATTTGGCAGCCTTATAAAAACGAGTATCCGACTACGCCCACAAATCAACGTTCACATTGGCTGCCAAATTTTTTACGTGTTAGACCCCCGTACCCTAAATTCGATTTATGGGGATTTTCAGTCAGCGCTGGGTTGCCAGCAATCTTACTGTTATCTTTTAAAAAATTTTACAAAAGTTAAATAAACTGTTACATTAGTTTACAAAGCGGATGAAACCACAGGTCAGGAGTTTTCATGAGCACGCAGCCACGTCGTTCATGACTAAGGTGAGCGCCACCTCTGTAATCCAGATGTACTTGCACACCTACCTTCCAGATTGGCTTCATCCCGCTTGTAGAAAAACTCAATGTGCACGCAAATTACCATAGTTGGTTTTGTCTCGTTCTTGGCGCTCGCTGAGGTTTTGACTAGACATGGTTTGATGCGGGAGCCAGCTTGTTTAGTACTTGAAGCTCCTACGCTCTGATTTTAAAAGCAACAAGTTAATAAATAAACCAGGAGATTCTGACGATGTCCTTATCTATTGAGTCGGCGCAAAAGATTTTCTCTGGCACTCAAGTTCCTAGTCCAATTCCTGCCACAATAGCACTGTTCGATCAACTTAACGTTGACGATAAACTGGCATTACTCTGGTTTGCCTACACTGAACTAGGTCGTTCCATCACACCCGCAGCGCCTGGAGCTGCACGTCTGCAATTAGCAGAAGGACTGCTAAACCAAATCAAGCAGATGTCTAATGACGACCAAACGCAACTCATGAGGGATCTTGCTGGTTATGTTGACACTCCCATCAGCCGTTCCTATGCCAGCTTTAGTGTCAACACCAAGCTAGCTTTTTGGTTTGAGTTAGGAGAGTTGATGAAAAAGGGCATTGTTGCTCCTATCCCGCCTGGCTATCAAATGAGTGATGGCGTCAAATTCGTGCTAGAAGCCATCCAGAAACTCGATCCAGGTCAGCAAATCACGGTACTTCGTAACACTGTGGTAAACATGGGATTCGAGCCTGAGGTTAATTCCAGTGGGTACTCAAAAGCAGCTAAAGAACCGATGTTTCCGCGTACCCAGCCAGCGCCTACTAAGCTCACTGTTGAGGGCATCACAGAGCCTGCTGTATTGAGCTACTTTGAGGCTCTCAACGCAGACAATTTTGACGCTGCTATTGCTTTATTTACTCCTGATGGTGCCGTGCAACCGCCATTCCAGAAGCCGATTATTGGTCGTGAGTCAATCATTGCCTATATGCGTGCAGAAGCACAGGGACTCAATATTATGCCGGAGCAGGGTATAAGCGAGGCTCTACCAGATGGCTCTAAGCAGCTGAAAATCACAGGCAAAGTCCAAACTCCTTGGTTCGGTGTCCAAGTTGGTATGAACATTGCGTGGCGATTCCTACTCAATCCCGAAGGCAAAATTTTCTTCGTGGCAATTGATATGCTGGCATCTCCTCAAGAACTGCTGAACCTGCGTCCTACTAAGTAGAGCGATTGGGCAAAGCGATGTCCTGAAGGGGCATCGCCTTCTCCATTAGCAATTGCAAAGGGCGATCGCCTTCTCCAAACAACCCGCCAAATCTGACTTGCTCATTTGACCTTCGGCAACCTGCATCACCAGGTCATAAGCTTGCTCATTCGTCAGATTGAGGGAATAGCCATTCAACCGCAAAAATGTATCCATCACTGCAAACGCCGTGCGTTTGTTACCGTCGATAAACGGATGGTTCATTGCTAGGTGATAAAGGTAGGCTGCTGCTTGCTCATGAATAGTGGGATGCAGCAGCTCACCTGCGAATGTAGCCTGGGGTTGAGCAAGAGCAGATTCCAGCAAACCCTCATCTCGGATGCCTAGAGTCCCTCCAAACTTCTCAATTTGTCTGGCATAAATCTTCAGAACTGTAGTTTTGTTGAGAAAGTCAGGAGTTGGCAAGACGACGGTAAACCTCCTCTCTCTCCCGTTCTGAGTCCAGGTATGCCTGCCATACCCGGTTTTCTGAGTTGGATTGCTGCTCCGCTTTTAAAGAACGCACAAACTCCAATACTCTATGCAAAGTAGACTCTGGGACTTGATCAAGTTCTTGGAGGAGTTGTTCTTTGATTGTCATCATCCTAAAGTTAAAAACACAGCTTTTTTTATTTTGCAACTTCGGTGGCGATCGCGCTATCACTCCATCCAAGTAGTCTAAACCTGCCATATGTCCAAACATAGAAGTGTATAGCAACGGGCGATCGCTTTAGAAGGTCACTTATGCGTTTGCGGTTAGCCATGTTGAGATTGTAGGTGACTTTATGCAAAGCTTGCTGGATGGTGTGACCATTCACTCAAACATCCTGACAGCGTCGCTGCTTGAGGTACTTTATGCTTGGGAAGTTAGGCGTGCAGTTATGAGTGATAAAGCGTCACAATAAAGACTGATAATAAATTAAAGATTTAATCATGGTTCAGGCTACAGAGCATATCTATATTGTTAGGGATGATGCCATATTGGGTGGTGAACTTATTATTCGCGAAACACGCACACCCGTGAGAGCTATTGTGGAAACAGAGTTGTTTTACCAACACCACCTTTATTGTTAAAAACAGAAATTAATTTCATATAATCTTCTCCTTGTCCTAATAAATCTAGTCAGATAGGGTGGACAATGCCCACCGGAACCTCTGAGAGTTGTATATCGAGTTTAACGCAGGTGTAGAAATTGATACTGTAAAACTACCGCCCGACAGCTTAAACTTCTCCGTAATCCGCTGCATCGCCTCCTCGACATTCTCCCTACTATTAAAAGCCGAAATACGGAAGTAGTCTTCACCCGCTGCACCAAAACCTGAACCGGGCGTACCTACGACATTCATGGTGTGCAGCAACTTATCGAAAAAATCCGAACTGGACAAATCATAGGGCGTTTTCAGGGGAACTGAAAACCCATGTCTGGGGAGAGCGATCGCCCGGAGCGCAATGCTAAACGCGATCGCTATTTCTCAAACAGCAATAATTATGGTAGTAATTACTCTCACTAAATAGTATAAAATTTTGTTTTTTGTGCGGTTGGTGCGAAAAGCTATAGGAATGACTTAATAAGTATATTAAGTCAATTATTCTACCTGTATAAAATATGAGAAAACGCGACCAGATTAAGGAATTCGTACTAACTCATGTTGGCGCAAACTCTCCACCTAACCGTAGACGCAAGAGAAGAAAGGTTGCTCGATACGTTGCCTACAAAGTATTGGGGCTAGAGACAGAACAAGGGCGGCTAAATGACTCGTATAAATCTCTAGAAACAAATTACGAGACGGATTGTATTTATTGGGAAATAATGCGACAAATGTCAAAATAATTCAGTTCTACTTAACCCCGATATTCGGCTAACCATTATCACTCATCTGCTGACGAATTGCAGCTTGGATTTTGGCATCAAAATCGGGATCGTTCACATTTGTGATGACTGAATTGGAGCGCTGATGGCGACGATCCAAGTAAGCTTTCAATGCAGCTTCGCCGCCCCGATGTTCAAGCATATATTGCTTCAAATGCTGGTCAGACATTGCAGTATAGTCAATCTGACTCATTAAAACACCTCCCCATTAGGAGTCACTTCAAATTCGATGTCTTGATTGTCTAACAATGAAACCGCCGACTGCGGTTTAACCCTCTTGTTATGAGTATTATCCCGCAGACAGCAGCCTATCAATTTTCAAGAAGTGACGCCCTACACCTTAAACTTTTCCGTAATCCGCTGCATCGCCTCCTCCACATTCTCCCGACTATTGAAAGCCGAAATACGGAAGTAGCCTTCGCCAGCTGCACCAAAACCTGAACCAGGCGTGCCTACAACATTGCAGGTGTGCAGCAACTTATCGAAGAAATCCCAACTGGACAGAGCATGGGGTGTTTTCACCCAAACATAAGGTGCATTCTCACCGCCAAAAACTCCTAATCCCGCATCTGTCAGTTTCTTGCAAATAATTTTCGCGTTTTCAAGGTAAAAGTTGACTAATTCCTTAATTTGTGATCGTCCTTCTTCAGAGTAAACCGCTTCGGCACCGCGTTGCACGATGTAAGACACGCCATTGAATTTGGTGGACTGGCGGCGGTTCCACAGCTTCCACAGTTCCACATCAGAACCATCAGCTGCTTTTGCTGTGAGGTTCTTCGGTACTACGGTGAACGCACAACGGGTGCCGGTAAACCCTGCATTCTTAGAGAAAGAGCGAAATTCAATCGCACAGTCCCTTGCTCCTTCTATTTCGTAGATGGAGTGGGGAATTTCTGGATCGGTGATGTAGGCTTCGTAAGCGGCATCAAAGAAAATGATAGAGCCATTTGCTCTGGCATAATCTACCCACGCCTTCAGGTGTTCTTTGGAGGCGACGGCTCCTGTGGGGTTATTGGGGAAGCACAGGTAAATTAAATCGACTTTTTGAGAAGGAATTTCGGCAGTGAAGTTGTTTTCAGCCGTAATTGGCAGATACACTAAGCCCTCGAACTCGCCCTTATCGTTGGCGTCTCCTGTATTTCCCGCCATTACATTAGTATCTACGTATACAGGATATACAGGGTCTGTGACGGCGATGATGTTGTCCTTGCCGAAGATGTCGAGAATATTGCCCGTGTCGCATTTGGAACCGTCGGAGATGAAGATTTCAGATGCATCAACCTCGCACCCCCGCGCTTGGAAATCTTGAGCGGCAATTTTCTCCCGCAACCAAGCATAACCTTGCTCTGGACCATAACCCTGAAAGGTAGCGCGATCGCCCATTTCTTCAACTGCCTTAATCATAGCTGTGCGGCAAGCTTCCGGCAGTGGTTCTGTAACGTCACCAATCCCAAGCTTGATGATCTTAGCGTTACTGTTAGCTTGTGCGAAGGCATTCACCCGTCGCGCAATTTCGGGAAATAAATATCCTGCTTTTAGCTTGAGGTAGTTGTCGTTAATCGTTGCCATAGTCGTTTGTTACAAATGCGATAAATAAACAGCTTACTGCAATTGCTATGTGTAATTTGATGAATAACGTATTGAATATAGCTAGCAATTAAGTATCTTGCAATCCATTGCATCGATACAGCTCATGCATAGCATCGATACATTTGTAAAGACAATCTTGAAATAGCAGTACAAACCGACTCAAACGCTATCAAAATTCTGAATCGCCACAAATTCTTCGGACTCCGACGAGTGATTTCCTGGTCGTATGGAAAAGAGCGTTTGCATTCCAGCCACTTGAGCAGCTTTCAACTCAGCTGTTACGTCTGAGATAAAGAGAATCTTTTCTGGCACTACTCCTATAGCATCGGCTATTTTGTGATAGCTCTGAGCCTCCCTTTTAGAACCAGTTTGGGTGTCAAAGTAACCACTGATAAAACCAGTCAAGTCTCCTACTTCACTGTATCGAAACAGGAGCTTTTGCGCCTGAACACTGCCAGATGAGAAGATAAATAGCCGCTTAAGCGCCTTTGTCCAGCGTTCAAACGCGGGTTTTACGTCTGCAAAAATCTGCGATCGCAATGTACCATCCCGATACCCTTGCTCCCAAATCTTGCCCTGCAACGATTTTAACCCTGTTGATTTGCGGTCAATAGCAATCAAATGGTGTATGTACGCAACAACAGCGGTTGCCTCAGTTCCTTGCCAATCAGGAACTGATAACCCCTGTACCAAATCAGTTTCGTACTCTTGCCTTAACCATTGCAAATCGGTTTGTACCTCTACTTCCTGCTGATGAGTTGTGAGAAAATCGGCTACATAGTCACGGGCAAACGGAAATAACACGCCAAAGACATAGTCAACTGGGGTAGTTGTGCCTTCAATATCCACGAGGATAACGTCTGCTGTATCGGAATAGTGTGCAGTCATGACCGGAAATAATGGGATACAAGCCCCGCCCTTTAACGATAGTGGAGGGCGGCTTTTTCTTTGTTCTAAAAATTATGAATAAATGCAGCAGCGTTTGTTCATTATGTTATAGTAACTCCATGAGTATAACAGTAAACTACGAGTACAAACTTAAACCAACAGCGCAACAAGTTAAGACTTTCGAGGCATGGTTAACCGTGTGCAAGAAGGTCTACAACTTTGCTTTGCGAGAACGTAAGGATTGGGTCAATTCTCGCAAGTCTGCTGTTAATGCTTGTAGTCTAGTTTCCGAATATATACTTCCAGCGGATGCACCGCGACCAACCTATTACAGTCAATGTAAATCTTTAACGGCAGCAAAGAAAAATATCGAGGAACTCACAGAGCCACATATTCACGTTTTGCAGCAGACTTTAAGACAATTAGAAGCTGCTTTCGTATCAATGTGGGAACGTGGACATGGCTTTCCTAGATTCAAAAAGAAAATGCGCTATGATTGTCTATCCAGATGTTAAACAGAGTGCTGTTGAATCAGGAAGAGTCAAGCTACCAAAGATTGGTTGGGTAAAGATGAAAATGTCTCGTCCACTGCCTGTTGGCGAAGCCTGCCGGAAGGGCTTAGGCTTTATCCTCAAGCAGATTAGGGTAGTCAAGAGAGCAAGTGGCTATTTTGTTATGCTCACTTATCAACTAGGTGTACAAGTACCTGATGTGCCATTCTCAGGACACCCGCTAGGAGTAGATATCGGACTAGACAAATACTTGGCGACTTCAGATGGGGAATTAGTTTCTAGACCACGATTTTTTAACGCACTTCACCGCGAGTTGAAATTACTGCAACGAAGACTAAAGCACAAGAAAAAAGGTTCTAGTAATTGGCTAAAACTCCAGAGGAAAATAGCTAGAGTTCATCAAAGAATTAATGATACCCGAAAAGATTGGCATTTCAAATTAGCGAGCACGTTTATGCGATAATTCCGGAGCAATATTTGTTGAAGACATCAACTTTAAAGCTTGGGCAAAAGGGCTATTTGGAAAGCACACACTTGATGCTGCCTACGGACAATTTTTCAATATTTTGTCTTATATCTGTTGGAAGCGCGATGTCTTTTTTCTTAAAGTCAATAAAGACTACACAAGTCAAATTTGTCCTAACTGCGGTACGCATACAGGCAAAAAAGACTTGAGTGAAAGAATTCATCGCTGCAATGTGTGTAACTACACCACCTATAGGGATGTCGCCGCAGCACAAGTAATTAGAAATCGTGGTGTCCTCGCTGTCGGACAGCCAGTGGGGTTGCAAATTGCTTCTGGAGGAGTTCTGTCGGGGGCTAGTAGCAATGCTAGTCTAGATAAGATCCCGTGAGAGAAGAATCCTCATGCATCGACGGCTGAGGAGTGTCAATAAATCAGTAAACAGTTACCAGTTAACAGTTACCAGTTAACAGTTAACAGTATCAACTGATAACTGATAATTGATAACTGACAATTCAGCGACATCCTAAGCTATCACGAGTTGAGACGCCTGTCACCGGATTGACTCCATCAGCACGTTCGCACATCAACTTCGCTTCGTAGGTATCAAGAATTGCACCAGAAAAATCTGCTCCTGTAATGACCGCTTTTAAGAAGCGACTGCTGGTGAGAATAGCATCGGTAAAATTGGTGTTCGTTAAATTGGCTTCAGCAAAAATGACGCGATCAGCAAATGTTCCCGCAAGATTTGCTCCGCTTAAGTTTGCTTTCACGAACGACGCTTTGGTGATAATAGTTCCACTGAGATTTGCTCCTTGAAAGTTTGCCTCCTGCATATTTGCACCTGCAAAGGACGTTCCGTGTAAATCTTTATTGGAAAAATCTTGATATCGTAAGTCGGCAAGCGTATAGTTGACAGTATTTTCCTGTGCCAGAACAGCAGGGGTATTTACGAGCAACCAGCCAAGAGTCAGCCAAAGGAGCAACAGGGCACCGCAAATAGAGTGTAACCAAGTTTTAACTTTCTGCATCATTGATAGTCTCCCAAATGCATCATCATTTCAGATACTACCCTTCGGCATAGCTTGATTGAGCGTCCTGCTTTGTACTTAAGCTGGCAAAATCGAATAACTGGGTATCCGCGAGATGAGATGGGCAAACATTCTGAAGGCTACTAAATAAACTCTCAATCCTACCAGGGTTTTCTTTTTCCCACGCTTGCAGCATTTGCTTGATTTGTGTTCGTTGTAAGTTTTCTTGAGAACCGCAAAGGTTGCATGGAATAATCGGAAATTGTCTGAGCTTGGCGTATTGCTCAATGTCATGCTCACAACAGTATGCTAGTGGTCGAATGACTACGTGTTGCCTGTCGTCACTCAAAAGCTTTGGTGGCATGGCTTTGAGTTTTCCCGCATGGAACATATTCAGAAACAAGGTTTCCACAATGTCATCCCGATGATGTCCTAGTGCAATTTTCGTAGCCCCTTCTTCGCTTGCGATACGGTAAAGAATAGCACGCCGCAAGCGTGAACATAAACCACACATCGTCTTTCCTTCCGGAATAACGCGTGTCACAATGCTGTAGGTATCTTCTTCTACTATCCTGTAAGGTACACCTAGAGATTCCAAATATTCTGGCAATACCTGTTCTGGAAAACCTGGTTGTTTCTGGTCTAAGTTTACCGCGAGAATCTCGAAGTTTACTGGGGCTCTGCGCTGGAGGTTGAGCAGCAAATCAAGCATTGTGTAAGAATCTTTACCACCTGATAGGCACACCATAACGCGATCGCCATCCGAAATCATGTTGTAATCACTGATAGCTTTTCCTACCAAACTACGCAGGTGTACCTCTAGCTTTTTCAAGGTTTTGGAAGTGAAAACCTCTGTTGCTTCCATCAAATACCCCCCTAATTTTAGGATACTGCTTCTAAAATCTAAAGTAATTTACAATAGCCACTCCTCTAATTAAAGTTATTCCCCAGTAGTTATGTCTCAATCAGATCCGTCTTCAACACACAATGTCTTCAACATTTCAGGTAGTCCAATTACAAACCTGACTGGCTCCGGTTCAATTCATTATAATGAGGCAATTCTGAGAACAGAGAACGAGAGTTCTCAAGCTCCCAGTGCACAATCAATCGATGAACTAAGTTCACGGACGACAGTGCTTTCAGTCAAAACCATCCTATTCCTAGCAGCCAATCCCAAAGGTTCGCCCCAACTTCGCTTGGATGAGGAGGTGCGAGAGATTGATGCTGGGTTACAGAGAGCTAAACGACACGAGCAATTTGTGCTGCAACAGAGATGGGCTGTGCGTACTAGAGATATCCAACGGGCGATGCTAGACTTCAAACCCCAAATTGTCCATTTCTCCGGACATGGGGAAGGCGAAGAAGGCTTGGTACTGGAGGATGAAACTGGAAAAGCAAAGTTTGTAGACGCAGATGCTCTAGCGGGATTGTTTGAATTATTCTCAAATAGGGTGGAATGCGTTGTTCTCAATGCCTGCTACTCAGAGGTTCAAGCAGAGGCGATCGCTCGCTATATCCCTTATGTGATTGGCATGAACAAAGCGATTGGAGATAAGGCTGCGATTGAATTTGCTGTAGGTTTCTATGATGCTTTGGGCGCTGGGGAATCTGTTGAGTTTGCTTATAAGTTTGCCTGTAGCAGCATCCGCATGGCAAGGATTCCAGAATATTTGATTCCGGTTTTGAAAAACAAGCCCTCATCTTTGTAAGAATTTGTAGACTATCGATGACAAATTCTTAAGTATCAAACTTGGGCAAGACTGGGATTGGACTGAGGCTATCACCCCATGCTAGGAGTCCTTGAGTAATGACTGAGGCAATAACTTCACTTTTTTCAGTAATGATTTTCCAGTCATCTGGGTTATGGAGAAACCCTAATCGCATTCTTAGGGAAGGTATTCTTAAATCACGACAAAAAGCAATCTTTCCTTTCTCTGTACCAAAATCTGATCTTGCTCCTTGATTAGGCAGTTCAGAAATCCTGTTTGAGAGTGATTGTAGTAGCAACTCTGCATGAAGACGACGCTCATCTTTATTCCCAATATAAAAGATAGTTGCTCCTCTTTCAGCTTTGGTTTCGCGCTCACTGATATAAATTTGCAGTGCTATATCTCCAACTTGATATTCATATTTTTTGTGTATTTCTTCAATAACTTTTTCTTCTTTTTCTAAATCTTCTGGAACTTCTATCACATCAAAAGTGTGTTTTTGCTCTTGATTTAATTGTTTCAATTCAGCAATAATTTTTTTGCAGAGCTGTTTAACTTGATTTCTGGCTTCTTCATTTGCATAGATATCAACATAATTAGCTACGAGAAAAATTCTACCTCGGACTATCGGACGGTTACTGAGAACAACATAGCGCTTTATAAATTCATTAAGTTCATTAGTGAATTCTGTTTCCGTCTTAGCTTGTGCTTGCAAATCCTTAATAATCTGATTAATTCTTACGCCTAAATTTCCGACAACACGATTTCTCTCATCATCAATCAAAGTTGCATGATGTAGACACACCAACTCCCAATTTTGCGTTAACACAGCACTTCCTGATGAACCTGGAAGTGTAGAGGTTTCATACTGTATAAAATTTTGATAGATTTTTTGAACTCTATTATTAAAAATTACAATTTCTTTTTGTCTACCTCTAGGATGTTGAATAATGATGGCAGGTTCACCTGCAATATCGTAAAGCTCTGATTTTTCCAGACTTTTTGGTGTTCTGGGTATATTGTAAGGTGGCGCAATTAGTCTGTGTTCTTCACACATTGATAGCCAGCCAAAGTTGTCACCTGCATCATTGAATGTCAAATTATACCTATTTTTTCTATCCTCATCGCTTAAAGGAGCAACTTTGACTAAAGTATAATCAAGTTTTTTATTAGTGATAAAGAATTGAGAATCGAGTTTATACTCTACTTGAGGAATTTCGCTACCAAGTGCATCTTGTTCATAAATAAATTGAGCAGTAAAATTCCTAACTATATCTCGGCTCGGCAATATGTGGTGATTCGTCAACAGATAGTTTTTACCCACTAAAAAGCCTGTACCCACTGGTAATTTACCTACTTTATCTTTGAGTTTATTAACAAAAGTTGTATTTTCTTTTAGTAATTTTATAAATATTTGTGGTTTTGTATTTTCAGAAATATTGTCATATTCAAACCAAAAATCACCGTCACCTTGTTGTATTGACAGAATATTATTAATTTCTTCTCTAGAATATAAACCGATACGTGTACCAAGTACAATAATTTTAATTATTTCATCAAGTCCTGATTCGGTAGTATAATCTCTTACTAATCTACATACAGCAGAGCTACATCTTAATCCTTTAGCTATCAAGGTTCTAAGAGCAGCGATTGGGAGAAAATTATCTGATTTACCAAATACTAATTGATTATTTTCAAATTGTGAAGACCGCGCTCGGACGATACTATCGAGTTCTACATAATCTATATATTCATCATCCTTTTCTATAGGTTCAACTTGTCCAACAAGCATATTATCCTGTACCATTTTCTTTAATTTTTCATTCCATACAATATACTTGGAAACTCCATTTCCAAGAAGTTTATGAAATATTTTATAATGAGTCATAAATTTAAGCCTTTTCAAAAATAGTCTCTTGACTTTATTTCTTTAAAATGGAAAAAACTAATCGTGATATCAGGGGTATTAAATATTCTCAACAATCTCTTGCAAAGAGAAGCAATGATTGTCAAGCTGTTATTACTGGTCAAGCGCTTGGCTTTAGATTTTTATTACTGTTATTTACCTGTATTCTCTTCCTTACTAGTGCTTGTTTGACAGGCATAATTGGGAGCATTATCGGCACAGGATTTTTTATAAGGGTAGAATATGCTAACTGGATATTTTTTAGTGTAGCTTTAGCTATCATAACTTGGTTCATAGAGACTATTCGTGTTAACTTTGCTCAAGGTTTGTGGAAAGCTGCTTTAAGCATAGTTACTGTATCAAGTCTTTTGGTGTTCAAGTATCATGATTGGCAGATAATTTCTTCTATTTTGTTTTTTACCATTGTTGGCATTGGCGCTGCTGTACTAAGTTTAGTAATTGGCTCTTTATCATCTAGTTTAATCTTAGTGCTTTTTGATAAAAACGAGAGATATGTAAAGAAGATTTATTTTCTTCAAATAGTATTTTTTATTTTTGTATCATTTCTGATTGCCTATCTCTTTGGGATAGCCATTCAACATAGGCTTTCATTAGAAGGCGGTGTAAATTTTGTTTTTGTCAGCAGTGTCGGCGGTTTCTTATCTGGAGTGATGTTTATCACTGCTTGTCTATTAGTAAGTCACTTTGCTGACACACATTTTCAGCATTTCCAATTCTTGCGTAGTTGGGCGATCGCTCTTTCATGTTGGGGAAGTACATCTTTTTATAACTTAGATTTAAGTAATGTTAATTTTAGAGGTGCAAAATTAGCCAACACTGACTTGAGAGCGCGAAAACTGTACCGCACCTGCTTTCAAGGTGTTGAAGGATTGGATAGAGCCAGGTTTGATAGTCGTTATATGGATTTGGAAATTCCTAAAGTCCAGAAATTATTGACTAAAGGTTGTTCTGATGATAGTGATTTTAGTCAATTGAATTTACGGGGAGCATATTTGCAAGACTTACAAATGCCGAAATTTCATTTTATAGACACAGATTTAAGCGGCGCAAATATGCAACGTGCAAACTTGAGCGAAAGTTTCTTTGTTCGCACTCAAGTCATTGGAGTTAATTTTAGTGGGGCAGATTTAACAGGAATATGTATTGAAGATTGGAGTGTAAATAGTCAAACCTGTTTTACAAATGTCACGTGCGATTATGTCTACCGCCGCTTGGATGAACAGGGGAAACCAACGGATCGCTTACCTGTAAACGTAAACTCCAATTTTGCACCTAGAGAGTTTGAGTCTTTGTATCAGCAAGTAGAAAACGTTATTGAGATAATTTTTAAGGAGGGAGAAAACTGGCAGGCTGCTTTATACAGTTTAATTAAACTCCAAACAGATGATGAGCACCTGAATTTACAGCTTAAAGGTGTGGAGAAGCGAGGAGATGTTTGGGTTGTCAAAGTTACCTATAATGAGACTTATCCCAAACAAGAAGTAGAACAAATCCTCAATACTACAGTTGAGGAAATGAAGCGTCAACTAGCTGCCAAAGAGCAGCAAATTTATCAATTGGAGCAGGAGAAGTATGAAATATTAGGAATTGTAAAGGAACAAGCAAAAGCTGTTGCAGATCAAGCGAAAGCTTTGGAAGGTTTAAGTAAACACCCACTCGGGCATAGTAATAACTTTTTCGTCTTTGGTAGTAACATTACTAACCTAGCTGGTTCTGGACAGATTGAGTATGGAGAAGCAGCTTCTCAAGTACGTAGTATTGTTGCTAGTAGTGCTGATTCAGCACAAGCCAGAACTATATTAGAGAATTTTTTAGCAAAACTTAAACGTCAAAGTGTTGCCACGGATATAGAGACACAAGCAGAGTTAATGCAGCAGATGATTTTAGCTGAGGCACAGAAGGATTTAGTGTTGAAGCAATTTTTGATTCAACAGGAACAGCAAATTGTATCTGCTTTTCCAGAGGGAACACTGGCAACAGCTATTCGATTTGCGATCGCTCAACTTAGGAGATAAGATACCTTAGTCTTCAAGTCTTGATGAAAGTTTTGCTTGGATATATATCACTTGTTAGAACTTCAAAGCCACAATATCGACACTGCAAGAATTTCCATAATTATTCCGGTTCTTAATGAGGCGATAAATATAAAACAAGCTGTTGCCAGCACTCAACCAAGTACAAATGTAGAAGTGATTGTGGTAGACGGCGGCTCAAATGATGGTACTGCGGAAATTGCTGAATCATTAGGTGTTAAGCTTATCTCTGCTCCTCGTGGTCGTGCTTATCAAATGAATGCTGGTGCTTTAGCTGCCAGTGGAGAGATTCTGCTATTTCTGCATGCAGATAGCCGCTTACCTGCTGAGTTTGATATCATGGTTCGCACTGCACTGCAACAAAGAGGGGTTGTGGCGGGTGCTTTTGCACTCAGGATAGACGCACAGCTATGGAGTTTGCGGTTGGTGGAATGGGGGGTGAATTGGCGATCGCGTTTTTTGCAAATGCCCTATGGCGACCAAGCCATTTTTTTAACAAAAGAAATATTTTATCGAATTGGTAAGTTTCCAGAACTCCCTATTATGGAAGACTTGGAACTGGTACAACGGTTAAGGCGGACTGGAGGAATTACCATCATTGCTGTACCTATTTTGACATCTGCACGTCGATGGCTGAAAAACGGAGTTTTCCAAACCACCCTGACCAATCAAATCATTATTGTGGCTTATTTACTTGGTGTTTCTCCAAAGCAGATTATAAGCTGGTTCCGACGATAGAAATTAAGAAAGATTTAAGCTGCACATCATATAAGTGTCGTATTCTTAGTTTGATATAGCGATTGGAGATATTCTTAAATTGGAATTAGAGTATTAAAATTACATTCTTTCGTGTTTAGTAGAGAAATGCTTGGAAAATATTTGTGATTTTTTTAACTGACAAAAAATTGCAAAGGTTCTCATCCTTGTGAAGTTAGCAATCTAAATTTTGTCCTGTGCAAAAGTAACAGCCATAAGGATTTTGCATTTTCAATTCTCAAAGGAGGTACGCCAATGTCAGAATTCCAAAGAGTTACAGTTCGCCCGATGGATGAGTATAACCAGACATTGGTTTCTTACGTACATCCACAGAATTGGGTCAATCCTCAACCTGCTGATTATTACGACTTAGTGGTGATTGGTGCGGGTACAGCAGGCTTGGTGGCGGCTGGAGGTGCAGCGCTTGTAGGTGTGGGTTTGAAAGTAGCCTTGATTGAAAAACACCTTATGGGTGGGGATTGTTTGAATTTTGGTTGCGTACCATCAAAGACCATTATCCGGTCTTCTCGGGTAGTTGGGGAAATGTGGAATGCGAAAAACTTTGGCATTCAAGCGCCAAGCCCATATATTGATGTTGATTTTCCTGAAGTTATGGCACGAATGCGGCGCATAAGAGCCGGGATCAGCTACCATGACTCAGCAGTGCGCTTTCAAAAGATGGGGGTAGATGTCTTTTTAGGGAACGCTCAGTTTGTCAGCAACGATACCGTGGAAGTTAACGACAAAACTCTCCGGTTTAAAAAAGCGGTGATAGCTACGGGAGCGAGACCCATGTCACCTTCGATTCCAGGAATTGAAGAAGCGGGTTATCTGACTCATGAAACAGTGTTTTCTCTGATCCAAAAACCCCAAAGCTTGGTGGTGATTGGTGGTGGACCTATTGGCGGCGAATTGGCGCAGGCTTTTCGACGCTTAGGTTGTGAGGTGACACTTTTGCACAAAGGAACTCATATCCTCAATAAAGAAGATGCGGACGCAGCGGAGATTGTCGAAAAAGTCTTCATTCGCGAAGGAATTCGCTTAGTGCTGAATTCCCAGATACAGAAGGTGGAAAAGACTAACGAGGGTAAAAATGTTTACTTTACCTGTAATGGTAAGCAGGATGTTGTCACAGTAGATGACATTTTAATAGGTACGGGACGCGCCCCAAATGTGGAAGGTCTGAATTTAGAAGCAGTCGGGGTAGAATATGACCAACGCCACGGTGTAATGGTGAATGATTACCTGCAAACCACGAATCCTAGGATTTTTGCAGCTGGCGATATCTGCATGAACTGGAAGTTTACCCATGCTGCTGATGCTGCAGCGCGGATTGTGATTAGAAATGCACTGTTTTCCCCTTTTGGTTTGGGACGGCAGAAACTGAGCAGTTTAGTTATGCCTTGGGTCACTTATACTGATCCCGAGATTGCCCATGTAGGAATGTACGAACACCAAGCGCAGGAAATGGGTATTGATGTCGCGACGATTAAAATACCATTTAGTGATGTAGACCGAGCGATCGCCGATGGTGAAGAGGAAGGATTTGTGAAAATCCACCATCCAAAAGGGTCTGATAAAATATTAGGCGCGACCATTGTTGCCCGTCATGCGGGTGAGATGATTTCACAGATAACAACGGCAATTGTTCATAATATTGGCTTGAACAAGCTGAGTCAAGTGATTCATCCTTACCCAACTCAAGCTGAAGCCATTAGGAAGGCTGCAGATGCTTACTATCTCTCCACTGCCCTCACACCAAACACCAAACGACTGTTAGCATGGGTGAAAAAGTTTTCTTGACCCGTAATAAAACTTCTTTGTAGTGAGGACTTCAGTCCTCTCTAAAGTTATGATTAGGAACTTCCGCAGCGAATAAAAATGAAACCACAGATGCACACAGATGCACACAGATGATTTATATATTTGGTGTTGCTGCAAGATATGATTTTATAATTCATAGGTGTGTAGAGACGTGACGCCAGTCGCCTGGGTCGGGAGACCCTCCTGCAGCGCTGGCTCGCCATGGCACGTCTCTACAAGCATTTCGCGTCAAACTACAAAAATATTTACAAACATAATTCATGACCAAATTCAGCAACGCCATATATTTATATATCTTTGAAAATTATGTGATGTTTGGAGTCAAAGTAAATTTGACCTTGTTGTTGTAACTTGCCCATCAGTCGTGTAATAGTTACTCTGGTTGTGCAGCAGGCGCTAGCAAGTTCTTCATGAGTGAAGCGAACACTCAGGCGAATTCCCTCTGCTACTGGTTCACCAATTTCTTGTTTTAAAAGGAGTAATAATTGGTCAAATCGGTCTTGTACTCGTCGTCTACCAGCAATCACCAAAAAAAATTCTGTTTGCCGTAATCGTTGATTGATTTTTGGTAACAGGGTATGACTGAGGTTTGGTGAAGCAGCAATTTCTGCAACGTCAATTGACACTAATTCTACTTCCGATAGAGCTGTTGCTTGGTAAATGTGTAGCATGGTCAAACTTGAACCAAAAACCATTCCTTCTGCTGCCAACCCAACCATGACTTCCTCGCCTGTTTCACATAGCGTACTCAGCTTGACGCAACCTTGACACACATACCAAAGAGTGCTTAAGTTGAGGGAAATAGATTCTCCTTTGCAATATTTATGCCAGAGGCGGTTTTGAGTTAGATCGCCGTCATTTTTCAACAGCGCTAATTCTGCTTGTTTGCGCTCAGTGATATCACGTATGAGCCAGCGGAGTGCTATTGGCTTACCTTGCTGATTGCGGACAACTCCCACTGTCATGGCGGCGTCCAATAACTCGCCATCACGTTTTTGCATGCGTACGACTAACTCTTTTACCTTGGTGCATTCGCATATTTGGGTCAGGTAGCTGCGAAAAGCCGGACGATCTGGGAGTGCCACAAAGTTTACTATTGGTTTGTCTATCAGATAGTTCTGTGAGACTTTCAGTAGTGTCGCCGTCGTATGGTTGGCTTCACGAATGATACCTAAGGTATCTGTTACTAAGTAGGCATCTGGTGCAAACTCGAATAAATCTTGGTAGCGTTGGCGTTCCGCTTCTAGCAAAGTTCGTGTTTGTATGAGTTCTTCATTCTGCTGATGAAGTTCCTCTGTAGCCAAACTGACTATTTCTGAAGCACTACCAAGTTCGACAAGAGCTTGCGGGAGCACATCTGGCATGATAGGCATTGTGTTCAGATTTTCGTATAAATCTGTTAAACGCCTGTACATTCCCTGTGTGCGTTGAGTAAATTTGTCTATTTCTAATTTGTCTATGTTCACTGCAAATTCCTAGGATAAAGCCTACAAAGATTGAACAGAATATCCTACTCAATGAACTGTAGGATAGACATAATGCGAATTAGGCAAACCTACATCACCAAATGACTAAATAAAAAAATTACCTTATCGTCATAGGCTTATGAAATTGGCTCTACAGCAGTCGTAAATAATTTGTGAGTAGGTAAAAGGTGGTTGGTAATGAGCAGTAGGTGTTCGGTGTGATTCTTTCCCTCTTTACTACACAATAACAGTTTCACAATACCAATACAATTGTTATATAACTTTACATTTCAACTTACATTTCAACGTTTTCGGTAATATCCAATCACCCACAATATTTTTCTAAAAACTGTTGAGGAATAGGAGACAAGGAAAGTCATTATTCCTAAAGGCACAATACATCTAAGCAACACAAAATAATAACAGACATAAGCCAAATATTTCTTCTATCTTTAGCCAGAGAATACTAAAAATTTACGCATATACAGAAAAATATCAAGTTTTACTTTTTACGTTTGCACTTTCTCGTAAACTAAGGTCAGAAACAGTTTTCAATTTCAATCCCTGATTTTCACTCCCTGCTGGGGATTCATAAGTAACTTGCCCTCCCTTATACATATTAAGTAGAATATACCATTTCGCATCACCCTCGTTGTATCTTATGCAAACTCCAAACGGTATGACTTCTACCTTCCAAGACGTATCGCGCAGGGAATTGCGAGAGTTAGTCAGAGTTCAATTGCAAATGCTGCTGGAAGCGGGAGATTTGCAGGGAGCAAAAGCGATTCTGGTACCCGTACAGGCTCCAGATATTGCCGAAGCAATTGAAGGGTTACCAGAAGCAATGCACGCTTTGGCATTTCGCTTGCTTTCCAAACAAGAAGCAATCGAAGTTTATGAACATCTCGACTACAGCGTCCAAGAACGACTCATCGAGGAATTGAGAAGTCAAGAAGTCCTTGATATTGTCGATAAAATGTCGCCAGATGACCGAGCTAGGTTATTTGATGAATTACCAGCAAAAATTGTGAATCGATTGCTGGAACAACTGAGTCCAGGCGAACGCCAAGCCACGGCTCAACTGTTGGGTTATGAAGCTGGAACGGCTGGGCGGATCATGACGCCAGAGTTAATCTCGCTCAAAGAAAATTTTACAGTGGCGGAAACTTTAGAGCGGATTCGTCGCTTAGCTAATGCGAGCGAGATGATTTATTATCTCTACGTCACGGATGGAGCAAGGCGTTTAACTGGGATTTTGTCTCTACGCCAGTTGGTGACGTCTCAACCGGAGCAAAAAATTGGCGACGTGATGATCCGTGAATCAGTGTTTATCTATACCGATACAGACCAGGAAGAAGTCGCCAGGTTGATACAACGATACGACTTTCTGGCTGTGCCTGTGGTGGATCGAGAACGGCGTCTTGTAGGTATTGTCACTGTTGATGATGTTATCGATATCCTGCAAGAAGAAACCACTGAGGATATATACACCTTGGGTGGTGGTGTGCAAACCGGAGGCGACAACTATTTTCAGTTGGATTTAATCTCAGTAGCTCGCAAGCGCGTTGTGTGGTTGTTGGTCTTGCTTGTGACCAACACTGTTACCGGAACTATTATTAGGTCACAAGAGGATATTTTGGCAAAAGTCGTGTCGCTGGCGGCGTTTATCCCCTTGCTGACTGGTACTGGCGGTAATGTTGGGGCGCAGTCTTCCACAGTGGTGATTCGCGGGATGAACACCGATGAAATTCGTGCCTTGGGACCATTGCAAGTCATTGGACGCGAAGGTCTTGCAGGTGCTTTGCTCGGAGGAATATTGGGGACGATCGCTACAGTGTGGGCTTTTTTCCTGCAAAATAATTTAGAGGTGGCGATCGCAGTCGGAATCAGTCTTGTAGCCATTTCTGTTTTAGCTTCTGTCTCTGGTTCCGCGCTCCCATTTTTATTCCGCCTACTCCGTTTAGATCCGGCATTAATGTCAGCACCATTCATTACCACAGCAGTGGATGTATTAGGTGTTTTGATTTACTTCAACTTAGCGCGAGTCATTTTAAGGATGTGAGTTACGAAGAAGAACTCAGAATGAAGTCTTTATTCGGAATTCTGAATTCTTCTTTTGCCACTCCTAACTTATCATTCCTAATTCCTAATTCTGCTATATAAATCCTAGACAAGTCTAGACATTTACTTCTTACTTCAATGGGAGCATGGGAGCGGTTATCCCTCAGTAAGCTTTCACGCTTTAGCCAAACGTGATAAATTAATTGCTGCGTTTAAATCTCTGTCCATCGAATGTCCACAATTTTTACAATTGTAAGTCCTTTCTTTTAGCGGCATATCTTGAACATGTCCACAGTTAGAACAGGTTTTACTTGACGGGAACCAACGTGAAGCAATGACTATTTCGCCGCCAAACTTTTTGGCTTTATATTCCAACTGGCGTTGAAACTCATGAAAACCACAATCAGCAATCACTTGCGCTAATTTGTGATTAGATAACATTCCAGAAACATTCAAATCTTCTACTACTATTTTTGCGTGGTTTTTGCATAAGAAAGTAGTGACTTGGTGAAGAGTATCTTTCCTGAAATTGGCTACTCTAGCATGATGTTTAGCGAGTTGAATTTTGGCTTTATGTCTGTTATTAGATCCTTTAACTTTTCTCGAAAGCTTTTTAGACAGTCTTCTTAGCTTTTGTAGACTAGTTTTATAATGTTTAGGATTGGGAAACACCACACCAGTAGATAGCGTAGCCAATTCCTTGATACCTAAATCGACTCCCACAACATCGTGCTGCTTGACAGTTGGTTCATGTTCCTGCTCATAAGCGAAAGCAATAAACCAATTGTCAGCAATCCGCGATATCGTGATTGATTTACATGTGGTATGTGGTAAACCTTCATAAGTCTTGACCCATCCAATCGTGGGAAGCTTTATTGACTTACCACCAACAGGGATAGGCTTGCCACCTGCATCAATAGTAAAAGAATCGTGATGACCTTTCTTTTTAAAATTAGGATAGCCACCAATACCCGTAAAGAATCTAGAGAAAGCGTCACCTAAGTTATCGAAAGCATATTGAGTTATTTTCTGACAAATACCTTTTTCTTTAATCCACTCAAGCTCAGGTTTCACGTGGTTGTTAAAGAACTTCTTGAGGATGTATTTATTAGGTTTTAATCCATCTTTAAACAAGCTATTCCAAGTTGCCAAACCCCAGTTATAAGTAAACCTAGCTATTCCAGCATGCTTACTCATTATCATTTCTTGAGTTTTACTTAGTTTTAGCTTTGTTTTGATGGATAAAAGCATTGTTCGACCTCTAATGCGATGCTATTGTTAGTATATCAACAGCTACACCCTATTGTTATGACTTTTCAGAAAAATAATAAGTTAGGTTTTACTAGTGACCGTCCGTTCGATAAAGACCCTGTATGTTTTAAGGTGTTGCCTGGTATCAAGGATAAGCTAAAAGCCGTTCCTGACTGGCAAGAACGGCTTAGAGAGTTTGTTGATGAGATGATTCGTAGTGTAGATAGTTGTCAATAGAAGTGTAGGCTTGTCTACGTTATTGACGGCTTAGGACAAGCTCACAGGTTTGATGCCGTATCTGGGGCAACGATTTCCCCAGTCCCCAAATTCAGTATCAAGTCTTGATCGGTAATCAAGTCGGTGAGTTCCTTAACTTGTAAATTCATTTCCTCACAGGCTATGCGTAATTCTTGTGCAAAGGTGTTAAGGTCATCTCCATAGCCACATTGATAAGCAGCAGTTTCAATTCCCTGCTTGGCATTCGCTCTTGCACAATCTACTAATTCGGTGCCTTGAAGTGGTGTTTGAGATGCCATATCTGTAGTTATTATTAATGAGAGTTTTCTTTGCTAAGTTATCAGTTAGTTTAAGATTAACTCATCTTCCTAATGATTTAGGAGAGCCAAGAGATAGAAATTATGAATTATAAATTATAATGATAAAAAATAATTTATAATTCACAATTTACATTTCCTCATTCAAAAGTCGCAACTCTTAACCTTTTACGCGTTGACAACGCTACCACCGTTCGGGTGTAAAACTTGACCAGAGAAATAAGAAGAGTCATCAGATGCTAAAAATACATAACTGGGTGCGACTTCTTCAGGTTGTCCGGCTCTTTGCATTGGAACTTGTTTGCCGAAACTTTCTACTTTCTCTTCCGGGAAAGTAGAGGGTATCAAAGGTGTCCAAATTGGACCGGGAGCTACAGCATTTACACGTATTCCTTTTTCTACTAAACTTTGTGACAAGGAACGCGTAAAGGCAACGATCGCACCTTTTGTGGAAGAGTAGTCAAGTAATTCTGGGCTGCCTTTATAAGCTGTTACCGATGTAGTATTGATAATGGCGCTTCCTTCTTTGAGGTGCTTCAGCGCCGCCTTCGTTAAGAAAAACATCGAGAAAATATTTGTGCGGAAAGTACGCTCTAATTGCTCTTTGCTTATCTCCTCAATGCTTTTTTTTGGATGCTGTTCAGCGGCGTTGTTAACTAAAATATCCAACTTGCCAAACTCATCGACAGTTTGTTGTACAGCTTGCTGACAAAAAGTTTCATCGCCAACATCGCCAGCGATCGTGACAGCACGACGCCCAAGGGATTCCACCAAATGTTTTGTTTCTTTAGCATCGTCGTGTTCGCTGAGGTATAATATTGCTACATCTGCTCCTTCTTTAGCAAATGCGATCGCCACTGCACGACCAATACCACTATCTGCACCAGTAATCAAGGCGACTTTGTCTTTTAACTTGTCACTTCCCTTATACTGAGGATCATCTGCTTTGGGTTTTGGCGTCATTTGTGATTCAACGCCTGGTGCTTCCTGAGTTTGAGGTGGCTGTAATTGTTCTTCTGGCATACTATAATGCTCCCTATAAATAGACAACGCAAAAAATGACATTTCAAAATTAAACCTTGGATCGATACTTCAATCCAAGGTTTGATTTTTGTGTTCGCTCCCAATTGCCATTTACCAGTTTAGGCTTTTCCCCCGTTTGTCAGCCTATCGTACTCATTGCCAAAGCAACTGTACGCAACTGTTCTTAATTTTCCTCACACCTAACGCACGCTCTTAATCTGACAATTGAACACAACTACACAACTCTACCGTCATGAAAGATTTAAAACTTCCATATGTCTATTAAGTTAGCTGTTGTGTTGCTGCTATTTATCGCTCTTTAGATGTAAACAAACTCAAAACTAATCAATCTAAAGACGTAAAAACAATTTATACAAAAAAAGTGAGAAGAACTCAGAATGCAGAATGTAGAACTCAGAAAGCAGTTATCATTTATGAGTTCACTGTTCACTAGACTTCTTGGAAAAGTCCTTCTTTTTGAAATGTTCTTTGCGCCTCTGCGCAAGACAAAAAAATTTATGCAAGAGGTCTACGGAACTCATCTCCCAGTCTTACAGAATCATGGCTGAGTTCTGTGTTCTGAGTTCTTCCTTACGGTTTATTGAAAGTTCTATTTATTTCTCCCTAGGATAGTAGAAATCATGAGATGAAAAGCCGTATGTAAAAGAAGTGTTGCATCTTATCGGCACCCAAAGATTAATTACGATATACCAGAGTTAGACAGTGCTAGAGAAAGCAAGGCAGGACTAAACAATTCACGCATTCCAAAATTTAAGAGCCAATTGAGGCTAGCAACCAGGCTGGAAAGTGTATGCAAGCTTATTTGTGGAACAGTTTATTACTATGCAAACGCTGAATATTTCTTCTTTAGAACAAACTGACAAGTTTCGGGATCTTCAGTTAACTTTACGCGATCGCTGGAAAACTACCGAGATATTTGATAACAGCGACGCCGATATTTTAGTCATTCCCTCACTCAGTATCGATCAACGCGAACTCAAAAAAATCGAAGGTTGCGAGCATTATGAGGAACGACTGCTATTTTCCTTGATTCGGTTGCAGAACCCCCGCACTCGGCTGATTTATATTACATCTATGCCGATGCATCCCAGTGTCATTGATTATTATCTGCAACTTTTGCCGGGAATTCCTTTTTCTCATGCTCGCAATCGCTTGCTGCTACTTTCCACTTACGATTCCTCTCTAAAACCCCTCACTCAAAAGATTTTAGAACGCCCGCGCTTACTTAAGCGGATTCATCAAGCCTTGAGGCTCGACAAATCATTTATGGTATGCTATAATTCCACCGAATTAGAAGCGGAACTGTCTTTAAAATTAGGAGTGCCGCTGTACGCTGCCGCACCAGATTTGCAAATTTGGGGAACGAAAAGTGGCAGTCGGCAAATTTTTGCTGAGAGCGAAGTTCCGCTTCCAGATGGCAGCGAAAGAGTTTGGAATGATATAGATTTGGCAGAAGCTGCTGCCCAGTTGTGGGAACGCCAGCCAACCTTAAAACGAATGGTGGTGAAACTCAACGAAGGAATTTCCGGAGAAGGAAATGCACTGTTGGACTTAAGACCGATAAAGAATTTAGCACCTCCTGATGGTTCTCATACCGAACGGGTAGAAGCGATGAAAGAGCGCTTCCAAACTATGCGCTTTCAAGCAAAACAAGAGAATTGGGAGAATTTTTCTGGACGAATCACTGAGTTGGGGGCAATTGTTGAGGCGTTCGTGGAGGGGGAAATCAAGCGATCGCCCTCTGTGCAAGGACGGATCACACCCAGTGGGGAAGTGGAAATCCTCTCAACCCACGACCAAATTCTGGGAGGACCAGACGGTCAGATTTATCTTGGTTGTCGATTTCCCGCCGATGAAACCTATCGACTGCAATTGCAGCAGATGGGGTTAAAAGTTGGCAGAAATTTGGCAAAAAAAGGCGCAGTAGAAAGATTCGGCGTTGATTTTATCGCCGTAGATAAGGGTGATGGACAGTGGGACATTCAAGCGATTGAAATTAACCTGCGTAAAGGCGGTACGACCCATCCGTTTATGACCATGAAATTAATGACGAACGGTCGCTATGAACTCTCGACAGGTTTATTTTACAGTCAGCAAGGGCGTCCTAAATACTACATGGCTACTGATAACTTACACAAAGAACGCTATCAGGGGCTTCTACCCAACGACTTGATGGATATCATCGCTCACCACAGACTGCACTTTGACACCGGAACCGAGACAGGAACGGTATTTCATTTGATGGGTTGTCTTTCCCAGTTTGGTAAGTTGGGATTGACGAGCATAGGTGATTCTCCACAACAGGCGGAAGAAATTTATAACAAAGTTGTCAAAGTCTTGGATGAAGAAACTTCCAGCAATAATAAGGATTTCTCCTCCGAATCGGAATACAACTTCCCCATCACCTGGGATGGATGTAGCTGTTAGAAAACAGTTCGTAGTTGGGCTTAAGCGCAACTACGAACTGTTTCTCTATCCCCAGTTATGTACAATCGACTCAGGCTATGTCTTTGAGCGCTTGTGTTTCACATCAATCAAAATGCAGTTCATTGCATTAATTCAGATTGTCCACGTCCTTATCCCCAGCCTTGGGGAAACAAATTTTGCCACACCTGTGGCGCACCGCTACACCTTTTAGACCGCTATGTCCCACTCCAACGTTTGGGATCGGGCGGATTTGCTCAAATTTATACAGTTTGGGATCAAAAGACGCAAACAGAAAAAGTGCTGAAAGTGTTGGTGGAAAGTTCACCAAAGGCGTTGGAATTGTTTGTTCAAGAGGCTGCGGTTTTAAGAAGTTTGCGACACCCGGGTGTTCCCAGAGTCGATGCTGATGGGTATTTTTCTGTAGAGATGTTGTCTGCAACGACTCTACAAAACAATATCAACCCTCACCAGTTCCGTTGTTTGGTGATGGAAAAAATTAACGGTAAAACTCTAGAGGAAATATTTGAGCAGTATCCCCAAGGGTGTCCCCAGGAGTGGGTGTTAAATTGGCTTGTCCAAGCTGTGGAGATTTTACAGGAGTTACACAGCCGCAAAATCATTCACCGCGATATCAAACCTTCTAATTTAATGCTGCGTACCCACCCAGCGTCCGTAAACAAGGGGGGGACAAAGAGGGATCAGCTCGTACTGATTGATTTTGGTGGAGCAAAACAATTTAGTTCCAACCAGTTTGGTTTAAAGGCTTCCTCAACTCGCTTGTATTCTTCTGGCTACAGTCCCCCAGAACAAATTGCTGGGGGAGTCATCGGACCTGGTGCTGATTTTTATGCCCTTGGTCGAACGATGATTGAGATGTTAACGGGTAAATCTCTCTCGGAGTTGGAAAATCCCGTGACGGGAGAGTTCGTTTGGCGCAATAAGGTAAATGTCAGTCCTCAACTGGCAGATTTTCTAGATGAGATGATACAGGAGGATGTGCGATCGCGTCCAGCAAACGCCGCAATCATTCAAAAACGTCTCGGAAAAATTTCCCGAGTATCGCCACAGCAGGCGGTATTTTCCCAAATAGAGCAATCTTTTCGTCAGGGGTTTGGACAAGCAAAGGGATTTTTATCCCAAGTTGAAGACTCCGTTGGACAAGCACTAACTACTTCTGCTCACGCCGTCGGTAACACGACTCTCTTTATATTCAAGGCGATTTTTAACATTTTACTCGCCTGTCTGGACACATTTTGGACAATGCTTCTTACCGGCATAGGCGCTAGTTCTGGTGCAATAGGTGGGTTTGTTTTGGCGTCTGGGACAACCATAGACGAAGATGTTACCAGATTTATGTCTCATCAGCTACCCGCACTGGTGACAACGACTCCAGCTATCTCAGGATCAGAGTTTCTTTTGTTTGCAGGAGCTGGTTTGGGAACCGCATGGGGATTAACGCTTGCAGGGGGTTTTGGTCAGAAGCGGCGGTTTTTTGTAACGTCGTTGATGGGTATTATTAGTTATGGATTCGGTTGGCTAGTTTTACAATTAATCACACCGCATCAGGGAGGTGAGGGATTAGTAGGATTGATTTTGGCTGGTGTTTCTCTGCTTACCATAAGTTTAGGTCTTCGCAGTCATCATATCGTTCACGCTGTGATTGCTGCATTTGGCACAGCTGTTGTCTTTGCGGGTTTAATTTTTTTAGGACTTCCAACGAATATATTTGACTTATTGCGATCGCCCGGCTGGAACGAGATATGGCTTCCGGTGACTTTTTTTGGTTTTGTCGGCGTCTTGCTCAGCTTCTGGTTAGGGGTGAGTTACTACCTCATTGTGCCTGGGTTGCGCTTGTTGGGCTGGCGTTAACTGCACAGGAAGTACGGGGACAAATCAATTCAAAATTCGCTCATTCAAAATTCGGAGTTTCTCCCTCATCCCCCTCATCTCCCTCCCTCCCTCACTCCCTCACTCCCTCACTCCCTCATTCCCCACCTAAAAATTAATTCCCCCCAGCCCTTCATATATCAGGCTCGGGGGGAACAAATAAGTCGTAGGCTATAGAGTTTCTGTATAAGTCTCAAGATATTTTTATTCTATTAACCATGTTCACTTTTGAACAGTGTATTTATAACAATTTACGCAATTTTAACAACTTCTTTATTAGTTCTTTATTTTTGCTATTTTTTAAACTAGGCGTATATGTAAGTATAACAGTACATATTGGTCCAAATCTTCTAACTTGATATGTGTAAAAATATGAACATTAAGATTGTCACTACTACTGTCCTGTTCACCTTTTTTGGGTTGACAGCACAAGCCTTTGCACTTAATGAGCAAGACTTGGAACTCTTGAAAACAACAAATAATTGTCCGCGTTGTGATTTAAGTGGTGCTGACTTATCTCAAGCTAATTTAAGTAAAGTAAATTTACGAGATGCAAATTTAAAAGGTGCTAATTTATCTCAGGCAAATCTCTCAAATGCGGATCTCACGGGTGCCAATCTAGAAACAGCGGTCTTAACTTCCGCGAATCTAAACGGCGCTTCCTTAACAGGTGCGAATCTCAAATCCGCATCCCTAGAAAATGCCGATTTGAGAGCTGCTGGCTTCATAAGTACCAATTTGGAAGCTGCTAATCTTAATGGCGCTAAATTGCAGTACACAAACTTCCGGGGCGCAAACTTCCGGCTGACAACAATGCCTACAGGCGTCGTCACTTCTAACAAACCCTATTGGTGGTCATTACAGCGTGAAACTCAAAAAGAATGTGACAAGTTTAAAACTGAGAAGGTTCCTGGTTCAACCTGCTACGGGGAGTGAGGGAGTGAGGAGGAGTGAGAGAGTGCAGCAGTGAAGGAGTGAAGGAGTGAGAGAACTTTCTCTCCCTCTCTCATTCTCTCCCTCTCTGATTCCCTCCCTCTCTCCGTCTTTTTCCTTATCCCCTAGCCCTACTTCCAAAAAATATGGAAGTTAAATCAGCAGTTGGTTAACATTTCTTTATCATAAGAAAAATGCCAAAACAGTATGTAACTTAATTCACCAATGCTTACTCGTATTAAAGACTTAGCAACAAAACTGGCACCCCGCTTAATTGAAATTCGCCGTCATATCCATTCTCACCCAGAACTCAGTGGTCAAGAATACCAAACATCTGCCTTTGTTTCTGGTGTTTTATCTTCTAGTGGTCTTCACGTACAAGAGGGAGTGGGTAAAACCGGCGTCATTGGAGAACTACAAGGGACTGGCAAAGATGAGCGTTTATTGGCAATTCGCACCGATATGGATGCGTTGCCAATTGTAGAACGCACTGGTTTAGAGTTTGCCTCCCGCTCACAAGGTATCATGCATGCCTGTGGTCATGATATCCACACTACAGTTGGCTTGGGAACGGCAATGGTTCTGTCTCAGATGGCAGAGGAGTTACCTGGTCGAGTCCGGTTTTTATTTCAAGCAGCAGAGGAAATTGCTCAAGGCGCTTCTTGGATGGTGAACGATGGGGCAATGGACGAGGTTTCAAATATACTGAGTCTTCATGTATTCCCCTCTATACCCGCAGGTTCGATTGGTGTGCGTTACGGCGCTTTGACGGCGGCTGCAGATGATTTAGAGATTATCATTATCGGGGAATCAGGACATGGCGCTCGTCCTCATGAGGCGGTAGATGCTATCTGGATTGCTTCGCAAGTCATAACTACACTGCAACAAGCGATTAGCCGAACGCAAAATCCTTTACGTCCTGTAGTCTTGAGCATTGGGAAGATTGATGGTGGTAGAGCGCCGAATGTGATTGCTGATAAAGTGCAGTTATTGGGAACTGTGCGTTCTCTGCATCCAGAAACCCGTGCCAATTTGCCAAATTGGATTGAACAAATCGTTGCTAACGTCTGCCATTCCTACGGCGCGAAATATCAGGTGAATTATCGTCAAGGTGTGCCTAGCGTGCAAAACGATTATTTCCTCACACAGTTGTTGCAATCGGCTGCAGAGGAAGCATGGGGAAGCGATCGCGTTCAAGTGTTACCCGAACCTTCCCTGGGTGCTGAAGATTTTTCTGTTTATTTAGAAAAAGCTCCCGGTTCGATGTTTCGCTTGGGTGTCGGTTTCAGAGATAGAGTCCTGAATTACCCGTTGCACCATCCGCTGTTTGAAGTTGATGAATCTGCCATCATCACTGGGGTTGTCACTATGGCATATACGGCTTATAAATATTGGCACCAGAATTGTTAAACGAAAACATTTAAACAAATACAACAAAACTCCCAGCACTAAGTGGTGGGAGTAGCTATTAGAGCGAGAGTGATCACCAGACGCAAATTTTTGCGTCTAGTGATTCCTACCAACTACTTAGCGCTGACAACGCCCAATTTCTTTTGAATCTCGGTCTTAGCAGCTTTGAATTCTGTAGCAAGTTGCTCGCTTTGGTCAGTGCTCAAGTTGTTGCGAATAGCAGCGAACATTGTGCTTTCTTCTTGACGAATATGGTCACCAACAGCGTCCATGAGCTGTTTGATCTTACCTTTGAATTGATCCATGTTAGAGGGGTTGATACCCTTAATTTCCTCCAACATCCGCTTCATTTCAGCTTGCTCGTCATACAGTTCTTGAGTATCGTTCTGACCGTAGAAAGGACGTACTCTGGGGTAGACGACTTGCTCTTCAGCTTCAGCGTGAGCGCTCAGATCCTTGTAGATTTGACCGAAGTACTCTTGAATCTTTTGTGGATCTTGGCTTGCCAACAGTTCAGTGAACAAAGTATTTACCTTGTTGTGATCCAAGCGGATAACATCTTGGATATTCATATCCTTCTTGTCAGTGTTTTGGGTAACAGCGCTACCTACCACGCCACTTACTGCAGCCATAGCGTCTTGAACGCGTGCCCAAATACCTTGATCCGCTTCTTGTCCAGTCAGTTCGCGAACACCCAAAATTTCCAGAACGCCTTTGAGTTGCTCTTGGTGAGCGCGGTTCTCAAAGTTGATGGTGTTGAGAGGTCCAATTGCCAGCAACACATCAGCACCAACTTTTTGTGCTGCCTTGTGAATTGTCAAGCCGGTCATGGTTTGCTGGTGCTTCAGCAATTCATGCTGAAATACTTTTTCGTACACGCTCAGTTCAGAGCTTTGCTGCAATTCACGAACCTTTTGAACCATTTGTGTAACGGTTTTTTCTGGCTCAGCTTGGATGCCATACTGACCGATTACAGTTTCCAGAATGCCAAGATTTTTTCTGTCACTCTCAAGAAAGCTCCGGAGGCGATCAGCGATTTCTTGGTCGTTGACTTGTCTGATCAACTGTTCTTCATTTTCGATAATCAAGTTTTGAAGCGCTTTCATATCTGCCAGTTTAATGGCAATGGCAGAACGCTTGGTATCGTCTAATGTTGTAACCATTTTCTGGTTCCCCTCTGGAAGTTTTTCGTGTTCATTTCTAATCTCAAATTTGCACAAGAATCAAATCCGTTCCATCTTTCTTTTGACCGATAGGCTGCAAAACTTCGGGTAGAAAAATGAAATTAAACTTCAAAAATATTTATATATACTTTTAGGTAGATAGGCGATCTACCTATGCTCCATCGCCAGATAGATAAATTTCTTATGCCAATTTTCTAGATTGACGCAAAGATGGTCAAATAGGAGATAAAGTCATAATGCCCGATAATCAGGGGCTGGGAGAGCAGGCACTCAATAAGGCCGCAGAAATAGGATTATCTAGCCAGTTAGATGAAGTAGAAAATTTGGATGTAGATGTCAAAACAGACCCACTGAAACTGCTTCAGGGAGAGGTCGATGCAGTCAAAATTGAAGGCGAAGGATTGGTAATGCAAAAAGACCTCCGCGTGGAGGAGTTGCAAATGCAAATGGGTAACGTCGCCATCAATCCCCTCAGTGTAGCTTTTGGTAAGATTGAACTCACCAAACCTACTAAAGGCAGTACGCGGGTTGTTTTGACCGAAGAAGATATCAACCGTGCCTTCAATTCAGAGTATGTCCGTTCACAACTGCAAAGCCAGAAAATTCACGTCAACGGGCAATTAGTGACGATTGTTCCTCAGCAAGTAAATTTTCGTTTACCTGGTAATAGTAAAGTTGCACTAAGCGCCTCGATTCTATTAAGAGAAACGAATGAAACTCACCAAGTCGCTTTTTCCGCAGTACCGAAAGTGAGTGCTAACGGACAAACAGTTTCTCTAGAAAATGTAGAGTATGGCGATACACAGGAAATATCGCCAGATTTGACAAAAGCTTTGATAGATGCAACGAGCGAAATTTTGAATTTAAGTAATTTTGATTTAGAAGGAATGACCCTAAGAGTTAAGCAACTCGAGGTGGAAACAGGTAAACTGATAATGCAAGCTGAAGCTTACGTAGAGCAAATACCCTCCGCATAAAATTAGGATACAAAAGAATACTAAAAATTATGGAAACTACAGAGAGAGCTTCGACACCGTTCCCAAATCTCCCACCAGTTATTGAAAGTGACGATAGAGAGTATAACGATACTGGTGTACCTAGCACAGTTGCGATCGCAGGGCATCCCTTGCACCCCCTAAGTGTCATCTTTCCCATTGCCTTTTTAGCCGCCGCCTTGGGGAGTGACTTCGGCTATTGGTTAACTCGTGATTTCTTTTGGGCAAGGGCTTCGCTGTGGTTAATCGGACTCGGATTGGTTGCAGGCGTGGTAGCAGCCCTAATCGGCATGAGCGACTTTTTGCAAATTGAACGAGTCCGCAAGCGCAAGGCAGGCTGGGCGCACATGATTCTTAACGTGAGCATCCTAGTCTTAACACTCGTCAACTTCATCTTGCGTCTGGGAGATCCTGCATCAGCAATATTACCTTGGGGACTTATAATCTCACTCATTGTTGGTACCCTGACGAGTGCTTCTGGCTGGTTCGGTGCCGAATTATCCTATCGCCACAAAATTGGTGTTGTGGGTGCTGGTAGCAGAAGATATCCCTAACAAGATTTTAGATTTCGCAAATTGCAACACAAAAAGCTTTGGTGCAAGGGCTAAAATCTTCTTTAGTCCCTAGTTTCTAGAAAATGCTATCAAAACCAACTCAAAGCTTTTATACCATCCCCTCCCTGCTCATCGTTATAGCGATGGGCTTTTTCTTTAAGTACTACACTGGTCCTGCCCATGAGTGGTTGAATGATTACGGAGCCGCTGTCTTTTACGAAATATTTTGGTGCTTGTTTGCATTTCTGTTTTTTAGGAGTGGAATCGCAGTCAGGCAAATTCCTTTATGGGTATTTATCATCACCTGCATACTGGAATTCTTGCAATTATGGCATCCACCTTTATTAGAGGAGTTTCGCGCTACGTTGATAGGTAAATGGTTAATTGGAACCACCTTTGCTTGGTGGGACTTTCCTCATTACCTGTTGGGTTGTATTTTGGGTTGGTTGTGGTTGCGACAATTACAAGCACAAGGTTATGCAAAAAAAAGTTAAAGTGAAACCGAATTCAAAAGTTCAAAAGATTGAGGAACAAGCTGACGGCAGTCTTAGCGTGCATTTAAAATCCCCTCCTGTAGATGGTAAGGCTAATGAAGAGTTAATTAAACTACTAGCAGAAAAATTTGATGTGCCAAAATCGCATATCACAATTAAGTCTGGTTTATCTTCTCGGCAAAAGCTGGTTGAAATTGATACATATTAAGCAATTTAAAATTCAAAATTAGACTTCACTTGAAAATAAATAATTATAGGATTCCTATTTGATTTTTGAAATACACCTAGGGGAGCCAGTGTGTTGGTGAGTCAGCACCCTTTGGAGAGCCGTTCAGTTTCTGTCCTAAACTACCTGGCGACTGCTATATATAAAAATTTTATTGATAATTAGATTTGTTCCAAAAATCTGGTTTCGGGCTATTTGGAACGGGACTCTGTAGCAGATAAACGCAGATAAATAACTAGTACATGGCAGCGGAAATAAAGCTACCCTTCGGGTTCAGCAGTCGCCTGGCTGTCGGGAAACCCTCCTGCAGCGCTGCTTCACCATTACAAACCAGCAAAAGAGTTACGGTATAAGTCTTTTGACTTGTTACCTTCACTTTTGACTTCCGCCCTGCGGTACTAGTGTCCACCCCCCTCATGCTCCCCTACAACAGGGGGAAGACAGAGGAAAAACTTTTATTTATTGTCCATCTGTGGTTTCATATTCCAAAAAATTGGCTTTTATATGCAATAGTGTGGATTGAAAAACCCGTCCTAGAGGAGGACGGGAGAGACGCCAGCTATACATGAAATTAATTGTTTTGAAAGCAAAATTACCAAGGCTTCAATTGTTCCGTAATACTGATATACCTGGGTTCTGCTTTCACTCGCTCTATCCAAGCTTGGATAGCAGGAAATTGTGTCAAATCAAATCCACCTTCATCAGCTACATGAGTGTAAGCAAATAAGCTAATATCAGCAATCGTATAACGCTCTCCTACCAAAAAAGTATGGTTGGATAAATGTTTTTCCATCGTCCTAAGAGCTGCGTAACCAGGTTCACGTTTTTGCTCTATGGCTGAATGGTATTCCTGAGCTTTACCTAGAATAGAAATCCAAAATCTCGATGTAGCAATATAAGGCTCATGGCTGTACTGTTCAAAGAATAACCATTGCAGAACTTGCGCTCGTAAAAAACGGTCATAAGGTAAAAATTCTGTCCCTTCACTCAGATACACCATGATCGCATTTGATTCTGCTAAATATTTCCCTGGTTCAACTTCCAAAACGGGAATTTTTCCGTTTGGATTTTTACTTAAAAATTCTGGCGTTCGAGATTCATTTTTAGTAATGTTAACCTCTACCCTTTCAAAAGGCATACCCATTTGCGTCAATAAAAGACGAATCTTGTAGCCATTGCCTGAGGGTAAAAAATCATACAAACGCAGGATTTCCATGCCAAAAAAAATAGGGATGAAATGGTTGATTAATCATGCAGTAAAAATACAGCATCTCATCGAAAAAGACAAATAGATATGATAAAATCAGTAGATATATAGCATTTTAGTACGATACAGAATTCTCTGAAAGATAAAAATTAAAAGTAATATTTGTTGCAGTATTTGGGTGTTTAATTTTAATTGGTGGTCAAGGAAAAAATATGTGTGGAAGATTTACTTTGAGCCAAACAGCAGAAGCTATATACCAAACCTTCCATGTAAACAAAATTCCCGACCTAGAGCCGCAATATAACATTGCTCCGACGCAAATGGTGGCGGCAGTCTTGCATAACCCAGAAACCAAGCAGCGTGAATTTCAAAAGTTACGCTGGGGGTTGATTCCCTCTTGGGCTAAAGACCTAGGAATGGGAGCAAAGCTGATCAACGCTAGGGCAGAAACAGCGGCAGAAAAACCAGCTTTTCGCTCTGCATTCAAGCACCGTCGCTGTTTGGTGGTGGCGGATGGATTTTACGAGTGGCAGACAAAAGAAGGCAAAAAACAGCCATTTTATTTTCATCTGAAAGAAGGAAAACCTTTTGGCTTTGCAGGCTTATGGGAGCAATGGCAATCGCCTCAAGGAGAGGAAATCACCTCATGTACAATTTTGACTACGAAGTGCAACGAATTACTGGAACCGATCCACGAACGTATGCCAGTGATTCTTCAACCGCAGGATTATGATTTGTGGTTAGATCCCCAAGTGCAAACACCTGAACCACTACAGCAGCTATTGCACCCGTACCCATCAGAGGCGATGATGGCTTACCCAGTCAGCACAGTGGTCAACAGCCCTAAACACAATAGTCCAGATTGTATTAAGCCTTTGTAACTCGCAATGAGCTACCAATCAGTTACATTAGCTTGTAGTGAACGCTCCTTTATGCGATCGCTACCAACCCAGTCCACAGTGATAATTGTGGCAAACCTATCACATAAGCCCTTATGTCAAGAAGCCAGAAAAACAATAACTTTATTGACAAAACCTTTACGGTTATGGCAGATATAATCCTCAAGATTCTGCCAACCAATAAACAAGCCAAAGAAGCTTTTGCTTATTACCGAGATGGTATGTCAGCGCAGGCAGATGGAGAATACGCCGAAGCTTTGGAAAACTACAAAGAAGCCCTAACACTAGAGGAAGACGCCAACGATCGCAGCTATATCCTGTATAATATGGGGCTGATTTATGCCAGCAATGGCGACTACGAACAGGCACTAGAGTTATATCACCAGGCTCTTGAGTGCAACGCGATCCTACCCCAAGCTTTGAACAATATCGCCGTCATTTATCAGTATCAGGGCGAAAAGGCGAAGGAAGCAGGAGAAGACGAATTCGGAGAAGCGCTGTTCGATAGAGCCGCCGATTATTGGATTAGAGCTATTCGCATGGCTCCGAACAACTACATCGAAGCCCAAAACTGGCTGAAAACTACTGGACGCTCTCAAATTGACATATTGTTGTAGTCGTTAGTCATTAGTCCTTTGTCATTTGCTAAGGACTAATGATTAATGAATGCCACTTGCTTGAACGGGGATCCCCCCCAACGCAGTGGCTCCTAATGACCAAGGACTAACCATGATAGACACTGAACAAGTTCGCAAAGTAGCTCATCTTGCCCGTTTAGAGTTGACACCCGAAGAAGAAGAGAAATTTACAACTCAGTTAGGTAGTATTCTTGACTATTTTGAACAACTGAGTGAATTGGATGTCAATAATGTGCCACCGACAACACGGGCAATTGATGTGAGTAATGTCACACGTGCAGATGAACTGCAACCTTATCCCAACCGTGAAGACATTCTCCAGAGTGCGCCTCAACAAGAAGGCGACTTTTTCAAAGTGCCTAAAATCCTCAACGAAGAATAGCCATTAGTCCTTTGTCGTTTGTTCGTATGCAAATAGGCAATGACTAATGACTAATGACTCTTGACTAATGACTAATGACTAATAAACGCCACTTGCGGGACTCGGGGGAAACCCCCTGCAGTGGCTTTTAATGACCAAGGAGTTATTTATGGGTTTGGGAATCCTCAAGGATGGCAAGTGGATATCTGAACGCGACCAAGAAGACTCAGAAGGTAAATTTATCAGAATGTGGGGGTTTGGGGGAGCAATAATACCCCCACTATAATCTTTGATTTAGTGGGGGATACATGGACTCCTCCAAAGAATATTAAGGGATTCGATGTCCCTTAATATTCTATTTACTGACGCGCTACATCTGAGTAAATGGCCTAAGATAGTACAATGCTAACACTTAACCACCGTTACCGAATCTATCCGACATCGACTCAAGAGCAAACGTTGATTGAGTGGATGGAGATTTGTGGTGGAGCATTTAACTATGCTTTACGAGAAATAAAAGATTGGTGTAATAGTCGTAAGTGTTTAGTGGATAGATGTTCTATCGAGAAAGAGTATATTCTTAGCGCAGGTTTGGGATTTCCAAATGAAGTCTTTCAACTGAACAATCTGCCGAAGGCTAAGAAAGAATTCCCGAAGTTGGGCGAAGTCCCTTCTCAGGTTCTACAACAAGCCGTAAAACAATTACACAGAGGATGGGAATACTTCCAGAGTAAAGGGTACGGCTTTCCCCGATTCAAGAAATATGGACAGTTTAAATCGTTGCTGTTTCCCCAGTTCAAGGAGAATCCAGTAACGAATTTGCATCTTATACTGCCAAAGATTGGTCCGATCCCAATCAACCTGCATAGACCTATCCCTGATGGGTTCGTGGTTAAGCAAGTACGAATAATGAGGAAAGCCGACTATTGGTATGCATCTATCAATATTCAATGTGATGTCAATATTCCTGACCCAGTTCCTCACGGTCATCCTATTGGAGTTGACATTGGATTAGAAAAGTTTTTAGCGACAAGCGACGGCGTTCTCGTAAAACCGCCCAAGTTTTTTAAAAGTATGCAAAGCAAGCTGAAATTGCTGCTACGCAGGCTTTCTAGAAAACAAAAACGGTCTAAGAATTACGAGAAACAACGTATCAAAGTTGCTCGACTTCATCACCGAATAGATAACACAAGAAAAGATTTTCACTTCAAGCAAGCACACACTCTTTGTGATAGCGGTGATATGGTCTTCATGGAAGACCTAAACTACCGCACCACAGCGAAAGGAATGTTCGGCAAGCATATGCTGGATGCCGCTTTTGGTCAGTTTAGAACTATCGTCAAATATGTGTGCTGGAAACGTGGAAAATTCTTCAGTGAGGTGGATGCTAGAGGTACTTCTCAGGAGTGTCCGGAATGTGGTGGTGAAGCCAAAAAAGACCATTACGTCAGAATCCATAGTTGTCTTGATTGTGGATATACAACAGACAGGGATATTGCCGCAGGTCAAAATATTAGAAACCGAGGCATAGCCCTCACTAGTACGCCGGGACTCGGCGGAAAGGAAACTGCCTGTGCAGACGGTCTACCGGGGACTGGTGAAAGTCAGTCTAGGCAAGTGTCGAAATCCCGCAAGGGAAGAACCAGGAAATCTTCAAAGTGATTTGGAGAAGCCCCCACTATAGTTTTTAATTTAGTGGGGGAGGATGTCACCTCAAAGCTGACCCCAACTACACCGGACGGGTGACAGTTCCGGTTTTGTGGGATACACAAACCTACACAATTGTCAATAATGAATCCCGCGAAATCATCCGGATGTTGGATACAGAGTTTAACGCCTTCGCCAAACAAGATGTAAACTTTTATCCAAAACATTTGCAAAAAGTTATTGACGAGACAATTGATGCAATTTACCAGCCGATAAATAACGGTGTGTATCGGGCAGGATTTGCTACGACTCAATCGGCTTATGATGAAGCGGTAACGGAACTATTTGAGGCTCTTGACCACTGGGAGAAAGTGTTAGGAAAGCAACGCTATCTTTGTGGCGAACAAATCACTGAGGCGGACTGGTGTATGTTTACGACCCTGTTTCGCTTTGATGCGGTTTACTATGTGCATTTTAAATGTAACTTACGCCGGATTGTAGATTATTCCAATCTGTGGAACTATCTCAAAGACCTTTACCAACATCCGGGAGTTAAAGAAACTTGCAATCTTGATCACATCAAACGGCATTATTACAGAAGTCACCCCAAGGTTAACCCAACTCGCATTGTGCCGAAAGGTCCGATTATTGATTTTGATGCACCACACAACCGCGAACAACTGCATACAGCTTTGGAAGTTTGATGAGTAGGTGTTGGTACTGTACTACTCAATTCCTATCTATCCCCCGCCCTCTACAAAGTAGGGCGGGATAGTTGAAATTAGAAAAGATTGGTACGGCTCCTCTGGCAAGTTGATGGAATATTTAATAGAATTCATGTCAAGATACTATATGATATGGCAAATTGTATTTGCATAGAATAAACCCCTCCCTAACCCTGGCCAAGCATCGGTGAGGATATGCAATACCCTGAGTAGACTATGCTGTATTCCACTAACCTGAAAAGCGGTATAACTTAGATGATTGCAATATTTTCTTCTTGCAAAAATTGTACGTAGTACTCCTATAACACGTGGCTACCGAGTCATCCACTTGCTGCTCATTTCACCCTGGAATGCGAAAATCAGTGCGAGTACCAATCATGAGGATTCACATTTTGCACAACTTTTCCTGCATTTACCTTTACAGGAATTGGACGCTGACTTCCCGGCTTCTGACTACACTCATAGGTTAAACCGCACCGAACAGACTCATTGTAGTAAGCACGTTTTGCATCATAGCCATCACTACAGGTTTTTTCAGTTCGATAACTTTTTTTACATGCAACTGCAAAAACATTGTAGGTTCCAACAGGAACCTTAAGAGAGTAACTTTTTTGGCTTTGCTTCGTTTCAACACAGAGCATTTTTTTGGTCTGAATATTCATAGCACAAACCTTCTGAGCAGGTAAGTAATCAGACGGATAAATTACAGTTCCGTCAATAGTGCCACTACTATTATTGGGTTGAGCATCAGCATGAAGCGTGGTGTTGTAGACAAAAGTCGTAGCCAAGAATGCATAAGTGAACAAAAATTTCAAGTTCATAAGCTCTAAATTTAACATCCTATTGATATGTGAGTCCGGCGTATAAAAATTAAGAAAAGTAAAGTGCGGTGATAAAAGCTCGGTGCGATCGCATTCTCCCAATAACAGAAGAAACTTGAGAAGCATTCGACCAAAAACATACGATAAGCCAAACTTTGCCTAAAACAGAATGGAGCCAGCGTCTTCTGGACAAGCTAAAACCCTTATAATTTCATTGAAAGTCTATTTGACTTCGCCTAATTCGGAACAAACTAGGCAAAGTTAAGCGACAGCTAAAAGACAGTCACCATAAGTTTTCTAGCCTTAGCGTACAAAATTGTTCCATTGCTACTCGCACCCCAACACCAAGGGCGGACGGAGTTGCTGCTAGTGTTGCAGTAAATGCCGCAGCTATTCCACAAGCAGTAGCTAAAATTGTTCCAATAAATTTTGTTTGCTTTTGATTCCAGTTTTTCATATTGTTAATTCCATATTTGATTTGCTTACACTTTTACTTACGTCTTAAATTTTTATTTTTAGGGCTTAGAGGTCATTTATAAAGTAAATATTAAGTAGGGTGTGTTACGGCTATGTAAGGATTTGAGCGTCTGCTCTCTGTAGGAATGAGCCGTAACGCACCACTGTTTGGCGGTGCCGTACTTTCGGCTTTAACGCACCCTACAATTTAAGGTTTACTTTATAAATCATCTCTTATGCACTTAGCCAAGAGTCATAAGGTGAATATGTACAATTCAACGGATGAAAACAAACAGAGGTCTTATTCTGTCAACAAAACTGATATAAATTCTCAAAAGTAGAACTAGAGATAGTTAGTAGTAAGCACGCTATGTGCTCACTACTAACCAATCGGTTTCCTTGTTTCAGACCAATCTACACCCGTGGTTAAATTTATCCACCACAAATTTGTTGCAGTGTAGTAACAAATTCTGGATATGAAACAGCAGCTGCTTCCGCACGATGGATAGTCGTCTTACTAGAAGCTTTGAGAGCAGCGATCGCGAAACTCATTGCAATACGATGGTCAGTATGGCTATCGACATCAGTCCCAACCAAGGAAGTTCCGCCAGTAATTTCCATACCATCGGGTAATTCTGTTACCTTTGCTCCCATTTTATTAAGTTGCTGCGCCATGACAGCAATGCGATCGCTTTCTTTGACTCGCAACTCAGCAGCATCGCGAATAATTGTCGTTCCTTCAGCAAAAACCGCCGCTACTGCCAAAATGGGAATTTCATCAATTAAGCTGGGGATAATATCACCTGCAATGGTGCAACTTGTCAAACGACTCGAACGCACCCGTAAATCAGCAACCGGTTCCCCAGCAACCTCCCGCTGATTTTCCTGTTGGATGTCTGCTCCCATCATCGCTAAAGCTTCTAAAATACCGGTGCGGCTGGGATTCACGCCAACATTTTCAATCACCAGCTCAGAATCTGGTACAATTGCCCCAGCGACTAACCAAAAAGCAGCGGAACTGATATCCCCTGGAACAATCACTGTTTGCCCATAAAGTTGAGTCGGTCCAGTGATGGTGACGCTGTTGGTTTCCGGGTCAGTGATTAAGTCTGCCCCAAATGCTCGTAGCATCCGTTCGCTGTGGTCGCGCGAAAGTGATGGTTCTGTGACCGTAGTTTTTCCTTCAGTTGCCAAACCTGCAAGCAGAATGCAGGATTTTACTTGGGCGGAGGCGATAGGGGAATTGTAGTGAATTGGTTTGAGAGACTTTCCTTGAACTGCTAAGGGTGCAAGTGTATTGCCTTTACGTCCCCAAATTTCTGCTCCCATCTGTTGTAATGGTTTGACAACACGGGACATAGGACGCGATCGCAACGAACTATCACCCGTTACGGTAAAAAAGCGCCCTGCATGAGACGCTAACAGTCCTAGCATCAGGCGTATTGTCGTCCCAGAGTTACCAGCATTCAACACATCAACTGGTTCTTGCAAATTCCCTAAACCAATGCCTTTAACCCGCACTAATTCCGTATTGAGTTCCGAAATTTCTGCCCCCATCGCTTGGAAGCAGCTTGCTGTGCTACAGGGATCTTCTCCCAAGAGTAGCCCTTTAATTTGGGTTTCGCCTTCGGCTAAAGCACCCAACATCAAGGCTCTATGAGAGATAGATTTATCGCCTGGAACACGGATGCGACCTTGTAGAGATTGAGAATCAGATCGCTGAATGATTAAGTTTTGAGAAGCGTTTTCTCTAGTTTCGACAGTTATAACAGAAGCTGACATTAGGTGAAACTGGCGTTGACTGCGCTAGTATCCTATCGCTTTCCCTGTACCGCCTGCTCTACCAATATTTATCAATTTCTTCTTGTAATTCATTTCATGTCATTGGCTTTTTGCCTTTATCGCTGCCATGCTTACTTATCATCGCAAGCCCGTGTGCCTATCACTTATTTCCACAGATCTGCCCGTTTGGTCTGTTGTTGAAGCTGCTGCGACCCTTTATCAAAAAGACCACGAGAGATTTCACCTACTTTTGTCCACACCGCCTGTAAAAAATTGTGAAGCGGTAGACAATCTTCCTTGTACACAGAACACTTCCCAACAGCAAGGTAACGTTCAAGCCCCCAGTACTCCCCGGATATTGTGGCTGGAGATTTCCCCATACCGAGTTATCATGACCATGCAAGGTAATGATCAGTTGAGTTACCGTCATTACTGGGAACAAGGGGTTTACGGTGTTACTCGTTACTGGTTACCTGGTGAGTCATTACAACTTAGCCAAGCTATTCGCTTACGAAATTATACTCGTAGCCTGACTGTCAACGGACGCCCCTTACCCAAGCATTTACGTGTGGAATACGAATTGTGGACCGGAAAAGTCCAACTGGGTTCTTACATCCTTAGTTTAGAAGTAAAACACTGAAAGCAAGTCATGAACATCCTCCTTTGCGATCACTTTTGATTTGCAAAGGAGGATTTTTCTTTTATCGTTGGGTAGATTCCGACAAGAAATATAGCGCTTCTCGTTTGAATGAAGTACAAATTTATCTGTGTCCATCTGTACGGCAGTTGCTTCAACGGGGGGAACCCCAACGCCAGTCACCTGCGACGGGAAACCCGTCTTCAGTGCTGGCTCCGCAACGCACTGCCTCGTCCATCTGTGGTTCTTATTTCTTGATGTATTGCACTCAACTCGCGAACCGCTATATATAGCAATCCTAAATCATTTGTGAAAAACTAGATCCCCGACAACTCTCACGAAGTCGGGGATTTATGTCTTCAATTTTCACAAATCAAATAGAATGTCTACTAAGGCGTCATTCTGACTTCTGATTTCTGACTTCTGACTCCTTCTTCAACATTCTTTAAGTAGCAAAATAATTTGGTTCGTTACCAGGCTTCCATTTAATGTTGCAACCAATACTTGGCTTTTGCTCGCCTGCAACTGGTTTATCCGCTAATACTGCATCAATAGCTGCCCGTAAATCTGCACCTGTTACAGGTTTGCCATTGCTGGGGCGGCTTTCATCTAATTGTCCTCGATAAACGAGTTGCTGCTTGGCATCAAACAGAAAGAAATCTGGTGTGCAAGCGGCTGTGTAAGCTTTCGCAGTTTCTTGGCTTTCGTCGTAGCAAAAGGGAAAGTTAAAATCAAGTTCTATCGCCATTGCCTTTAATAATTCAGGTGCATCATCTGGATAATTTTTGGCATCATTGCTGCTAATCGCAACTATTCCTAAACCCTTATTAATATAATCTTTACCCAACTGTGCCAATTCTTTTTTTACATGCTTGACAAATGGGCAATGCCGACAAATAAACATCACAAGTAGAGCTTTCTTCTGGGCAAAGGTGGAAAGGGAAATCGTCTGTCCAGACACCACATCCGGTAAGTGAAAATCTGGTGCCTGAGTACCCAGTGACAACATCGTTGAAGCAGTTAAAGCCATACTAATTCTGTGTGATTAACGAAAATTGCGTGAATGAGGCTGATTTGGAAGCCGATACGAGGAAGAAGGCACTTTAGTTCGTAAAAGGAGCAATGGAATACTGAGAATTCCAAAAATAATCACAACTCCAGTCATCACCCAAACGGTAAATCTACTGGGTTGATAGTTTCCTTGTTCAATTTGCCAAAAAACTTGGTTGTACCGCCACACTGCTAAAAGTAAAGTAACAATACCAAAGATGACCAAAGAAATACCCAAATTTTCTGAGGTGAAAAAGGGATGTGGCGCTGGTTCCTGTTGCTGTTGAGTCAGAGTAAAATTCAGCTGGCGTATAAATAGACCAAATCGAGCAATAGCAAATCCAAAGCCAATCAATGCTATGGAAGTGCGTAGCCAAGCCAGAAATGTCCGCTCGTTCGCTTGATGCTCCCTTTGGCGGTCAATTTTGGGCATTTCGCTCATAAATACCAGATGTACTGCTCCATAAAATTTACACAAAACGTTCAAATCTGAACAATTTGGCATTTACTTCCCGTTTCAGCCAAGGGAGTCGGCTCCACGCCAGTCGCCTCAACGGGGGGAACCCCCGCACGGCGCTGGCTCTTCTTGTCAACGGGCGTCAGTTCCGACTGAGCCAGCCGTACATACTCGTGTTTGGGCATTCAACAGATTAAAAGCCGCATTTACATCCCTATCCATCGTTATGGTGTGAGCTATGCAGACAGGATTAATACATTTGTATACCCTGTCTGATAGCTTCAACCCATCATGCTTTGTCCCACACATACAACAAAGCTTAGACGAGGGATACCATCTGCCAACTAACTCAACTTTAGTCCCGTACATTTGAGACTTGTAGACTAGCTGACGGCGGAACTCGTAGAAGCCCAAATCAGAAATTGCGGCTGACAATTTCCTGTTAGCGAGCATTCCTGATACATTCAAATCTTCTATGCGAATCCGGTAGTATTTGCGACTTATGTCTGTTGTTAGCTTATGCAAAAAGTCTTTGCGTTGATTAGCTATGCGATACTGTTTTCTAGCTAACGAATCAAAGTACTTCCTTGCCTTATTCGACTGCTTGATGCCTTGACGACAGTTGCCTATCTGCTTTTTACGGTTACGCCATTGTGTTTTTGCCAGCTTGGTTTTCGCCTTTTTCATCGGCTTTGGCGCTTCCACACTAGTCCCATCGCTCAAGGTTGCAAAGCACTTTACCCCTAAATCAATTCCAACCTTCTGTTGTTGGTGATACAAAGGTGGTATTTTCTCTGCATCCACCGCAAAACTTACAAACCATCTACCAGCTTGGTGACTAATAGTGAAAGTCTGTGTCACGTAAGCACAGGCTAAAGACTCTTTCAACCGGAAAGTCCCCAGTGTTGGAATCTTTATTTGCTTACCAGACTTAAGCAACACTTTACCGTTGCTGTCGTAAACAGTGAATGACTCGCTATCACGACGCCTTTTAAATTGTGGCTTATCACACAGTCCTTTGTACCAACGTTGATAAGCATTTTCCAAAGCTTGTAATGATGATTGATATACCTTCGAGGAAAGCTTACTCATCCACTGGTTCTCAGGCTGCTTTTTGGTGTAGTTGGTCAAAACCTTCTTGATGGCTTTGATTTTCTTGCCACATCCGCCTTTTATGCCATCCCGTTCTAACCCTTCCATGAGTGCAAGCCCGTAGTTGTACACAAAACGGGAAAACCCAGAATGTCTACGCATCAAAGTTCGCTCTTTGTTATTCAACTTTAGTTCGACTTTGATGGCGTACATCGCTTGACTCATAAAACGTTATCCTGGGATTGTACACACAAACTACGGATATGACAATGGTGAAACAAGATAAAAGGATAGATTTGCGAGTAACAGAAGCAGAAATAGAATTGCTTGACGAGTATTGTGAACTGGTTGGAAAGAATCGGACTGACGTGCTACGAGAATTTATTCGTAGCTTGAAAAAGAAAATGCGAAACGCTAAGGAATATTCGATTTAATCAACTTTTTGATTATTTAGTAACACCTCCTGATTACCACAAAAGAACACTACCGTATTAAGTCACGTACATACTCCATCTATTGGCTAGCTTTTACAAACGTATGAGACGCAAAATAGCCTGACTTCGCTTAGATGTGCGGCGTCAGGCTTCTTATTGGGGAGAATAGGATGTCAAATTACCAAGATTAAGATGAGTTTCTACAGGCTTGTTAACAAACCAAAAATTCCATGTCCTGTAAACACTTCCAACGCAATCAGAGATACAAAACCAATCATTGCCAAACGACCGTTAATGAGTTCTGCGTAGGGAGTAAACCCGGTGCGATCGCCTTGATCATCCACATAAACTTTTGGCTCAATGGCAAAATTGTTCAGTTTGCCTGCTTCGTCAATAATCGAACCTCTTGCAGTCATGAATATTTTCCTTATGAAATGATTGCGGCTATGTAAAGAAGTGTAACTGAATTATTAAAATATGTAAAGTAAATGAGCAAAGAGGCGATTGCAAGGGAGCGCAGTGGGCTTTAGCCCAATCGCCTACACGCTCCCTTGCAGTTAATCGCGTCGGTGTAAACTGGCTGGCTAAATTTTTCTGAACAATTTGCTCGACTAGCAGCAGTTGTGGTGATAAGCTATAAAGTTGGTTTTTTTGACTTTGAGCTAACCATGACAGCAACAGGTAAGGCAATTCAATATCAATACAAAGCACTGCACAAGCCTAACCAGCTGATTTATGGTCAAGGTCAAACGGCAGTGATTACGGGATGGACTGTAAAGAGTGCGATCGCCAAACATCTGCACCCGCAAGAGTATGCAGTCATTGGACAACTGTACTCGCCCACACGAGGACTGAATTTCCTGATTCGCAATTTACTGTTTAACCCCCACGTCCGTTACTTGGTTGTCCTTAACGCCACGAACGAAGACAAGAACGCTGGTGCTGGAAGCTGCTTGCTGGACTTTTTCCGCAATGGTTTTGAAGAAGGATTAAGCGATACTGGACGACTAGCTTATGTAATTCGCTCTACCATTCCTGGATATATTGATATTGAAGTTGATGCTAGCGCCTTGGAAAAACTGCGGCAGTCTATAGAGTTTAAAGAAGCAAAATCAACGGCTGAAGCTTGTACTCTGGCGAAGTCTTTTGCACAAAGAGAAGCGGTTGAACCTTGGGGTTTACCGTTAGAATTTCCCATGTCTACTGTAGTACCAACTGTTCTACCAGGACCGCGCTACGGGCACAGAATTGAAGGCAAAACCATTGCCGAAACTTGGGTGAAAATAATTCATCGAATCAAGACAACGGGAACAATTCGACCAACTGGTTATGATGGACAATGGCAAGAATTAATCGATTTAATGGCAATCATCACTGATGAACCACCTAATTTTTACTTTCCTGAACCGAATTATTTACCCGTTGACCGCCCTTTTATCGACGAATACCTCAAACAGATTCTCGATGATGCACCCTACACCGAAGGCGTGAAATACACATATGGGCAGCGTTTACGTTCTTGGTTTGGGCGCGACCAAATAGAGCAAGTGATTCACAAACTCATAGGAGAAATTGATGCTGCTAGTGCAGTTATGAATTTATGGGATGTGAAGGACCACGACAAAGGCGGTAGCCCTTGTTTAAATCATATTTGGTTGCGAGTTGTGGATAATGAATTATCGCTAACTGCAACTCTCAGAAGTAATGATATGTTTGCAGCATGGCCCGCGAATGCAATGGGATTGAGGGCTTTGCAGCAACACGTTCGGGATGAAATTGCCAAACGTTCTAAATATGACTTGAAAATGGGACCGCTAATTACCATTAGTCAGTCGGCTCATATATATGATGACACTTGGGAAAATGCAGAGCAACTGATTCAGCAACAGTATTTAGCCATTTGTAGACAAATAGATTATCACGATCCAACCGGAAACTTTTTAATAGAAATTTCGGAAGGGAAGATAGTTGTTACGCATACAACCCCCGGTAGCGGAGAGTTTGTAGGTTGCTATTCGGGTTTTGATGCCTTGAAATTAGTCAGAGAAATTTGCGCGGATTCGCCTTCAATACGTCCAGATCATGCTGGGTATTTGGGAATCGAATTACACAAGGCGGCTGACTGTTTGAAAACGGGTAAGCAATACGTTCAGGATAAGAAATAATGGCTTGGGATGACCAGAGACCAACATGGGATGAGTACTTTCTGATGTTGGCTAAATTAGCAGCAACTCGCTCAACTTGCCTTGCTTTTCCGGTGGGTGCTGTGATTGTGAAAAATAAGCAAGTTGTTGCAACAGGTTATAATGGCTCACCATCGGGTTCGGCTCATTGTACCGCTCAAGGATTCTGCTATCCGGGCTTGAGTAGTTGCGATGCTAGTAAAACTTTACCATCAAGAGCCGTACACGCGGAGGCGAATGCGATCGCCCAAGCAGCAAAGCATGGTATCTCCACAGATGGCGCAAGTATCTACGTCACCTTGGAACCTTGTCTGTCGTGCTTAAAATTAATTATTTCAGCAGGAATTAAGGAAGTTTTTTACGAAACTTCTTTCAACAGTGGAGAGAAAGCTTTGGTGAGAGATTCATTTATCAATGAAGGCTTAGTTATCCTTAAGCAGGTTAAACTGTCTGAATCTACAGCAAAAAGAGCAGCCTCATTCTTGCTATTCTCTACATCTGTTGTCAGTTCTGACATATTACATACTTCATAAACTCTCAGAAATAACATTAATTAAAATTTAAACTTGACTATGTTTAGCGATACAGATATCAAACAACAAATAGAGGAAAGAAGGAATAATTCAACAAAAGGAATATCTATAGACCCATTTGAAGAAAAGTATTTAACTCCTGTTGGTTATGATTTCAGAGTAGGAGTAAAAGGATTCTCATGGAAAAATAAGCGTGAATTTGACATAGAACAAGAAAGACGAATTGAGATTGAACCTAACGATACGGTAGTGATTGAAACTTTAGAGTCTGTGAGTCTTTCTAAAGAAGTTGGAGCTACCATACACGCGATGGCTACAAGAGCTGTTCTTCAGGGTTTCTCTCACATTTCTACTACTATAGATCCAGGATGGACAGGCAAACTGTTAATTTCAGTTCACAATTACCGTGATAGTTCTGTAGAACTTCGATTTAGAGATTCTTTTTGTACAGTTTGCTTTTATAAAACAGAATCTGAATCCAAAGTACCTCTGGGGCGACCTGTTGATAGGGATGACCTATGGCAAGGACTTTTAGAGAAAGCGAAGGAAGAAAAAGACAGACAAGCCAGAGAAATACAGAGAAATAAAGGAAGAGAAAAAACAGAATACAGCATTCGCATTGGGTTGTTAGTAGCTTTCATCTTGGTGGCTTCATTTGTTGGTATTCAAATCTCTTTCAAAGATCCAGCTTTAGGTGCCTCCCTAGCTGCCTTCCTAGCTGTGGTAAGCCCTAGTATAGTTGAGCTATTAAAGCCAAGATAAATATTGCTTTACTACAGAAGATGTATTTTTAGAAAAATCAAATTTAGTAATATAGTTTTGGTAGCATTAGAAAGTATGAATATAGCCAAAACGCGCGTATACATATCTGGCGCGTTGACAGGTATTGAGAACCCAGAAGCAATTAAAGTTTTCTATGAGGCTATTGGCTTGCTTTGCGAGGAAATAGGATTTCAGGCTTATGTTCCGCATCTAAACACCGACCCCATCAATCATCCTAATATCAGTCCTCGCCAGGTTTTTGAGACTGATAAGCACCAAGTCAGCACCTCAGATTTACTCATAGCTTACCTTGGCTTCCCCGCTTTTGGCGTAGGTATGGAACTAGCTTACGCAGAAACCAAAGGCATTCCCGTTATTCTCCTATACGAAAAAGGCAAGCGTGTATCCAGATTCCCACGCGGTATACCCACTGTGTTCTCTGAAATCGAGTTCAACGACTATCAAGATGCTTTGACTCAACTTGAGAGTGCTTTGAAACAGTGGAGACAACAGCACAGAAAACAATCCTCCTCAGCGCCGTCCTCCTCCACTTAATATCTGTTAGTCGCAATCCACCTTTTGAGCGATTAAATTGCGGCTATATAGCTAAGGTTGATGGCTACGACGGATTTCGGTGATTTGGTCTGCTATTTCCAGAATAGATTGAGGCATTTCCGGTCCTGTAAGGATAATATCGACGTGGGAAGGGCGTTTTGCCAGCAATGCTAAAACTTCTGCTTCGGGAATTAAGCCAAAATGAATGGCTAAGCTCAGCTCATCTAATACAACGAGAGAATACTTACCCTCAAAGATGACCTTTTGTGTATGTTGCCACAACTTTTGTAGGGATTCCGTTTCGGTTTCGTCCAACTCGGGTGTATCAATGCAACGAGGCAAATCACCGCGAATCCAATCTAATTTTTGTCCCAGTTGGATGGGGTTCTCGTGTCCTTGACGAATGCCACCCTTGAGAAACTGTACTATTAACACTGGTGTGCCTTGACCAGCAATTCTCAGTGCTTGAGCCATGATACTAGTAAAAAAGCTACGATGAGAACTAGTGAAAACTTGTATCAGCCCTTCAATGGAATATGGTAAGCTGAGGGTCAAATTTAAGCTTGGGGTTTCTAGCTGAACAACCATAAAAATGTTTCAAAAAATACAAAATTATAAAGCGTTTTTGCTTAGGGTGGTTCTGGCAAATCCACCTGTATTATCTAGCTGTTTTTGACAATATGTAATGTATTTGCCAAGCCGCATTCTTAGTCAAACACTAGGTTTATGCTGAAGTCAAGAGTTATGGAAACTCAAATTCTTGCCTTTTGCCGGAAAGTAGTTGTCAAAATGAGAACACGTAACTGAAAGGACAAATCAATCAAAAAAAACTGGGAGGATAGCTGTGAGAGTCTAAGATCAAGTCGATTTGATTGCTTATTGCTATGCCAGACCCATCAGCCACACCAGACGTTTTGACGCAGAGAATATTTACAGTCAGCGATGAAGCTAATTTCATAAGAAAATCTTATTGTGGAGAAGTGAAATTTCCCGCCGATGGCAAAACAGATGGATAACGTTTTGAATTTGACAAAATCAGGAGTGAATGGTTGTGAGATTAGTGATTCTAGGAGGTTCGGGTTCAGGGAAAAGCACTCAAGCACAAGGGCTTTGCAGATACTTTGATATTCCTGTGATCTCCACTAGTGAAATATTACGCGATGTGAGCGCAGGCTTTACCAATCTTGGTCATCTCGCACAGCCATATGTGGAGACAGGAGAACTTGTCTCGGATCAAATGATGGTTGAATTCATCCAGAGTCGGTTAAGAAAGCCAGATTTTAACCGTGGTTGGGTGTTAGAGGGTTATCCCCGTACAGCGTTTCAAGCTGAACAACTGGACTTTTTGTTGGACAATCTAGGGCACAATTTAGACTGGGCAATTTATTTACAAGTCCCACAAGCAGTTATGGTGAGTCGTTCACTAGGGCGTTCTCTGCCAGATGACCAACCGGAAATCGTGCAGCGTCGTGTAGAAATATTTTATGACCGTACCATTCCCATCCTAGAATACTACGACCGTCGTCGGCGCTTGTTGACTATCAACGGTGACCAGTTACCAGAAGCCGTGCAGCAAAATATAGTCACTCTGCTCTCAACCCCCGAATAGGGTATGTTGTTCTCTTTAATCATTAATAATTGAGAAAAAATACGCTTTATCCCCACAAAATTCAAAATGCTTGCAATTCTATCTGGTAATTTCTGATAATTTCACAATGTGAAATATTAAGTTGTTCTTTAAAAATACTTAAACCGTAATACTCAAAGTGTAAGCGGCTGTATCGTATATAAAAATTTTGAGGCAAACTTAATGGCTTGGCAGCGTTCAGACGGTCGGCAACCCTACCAACTACGTCCTATTAGCTTTCAGCAAGGTTTCACCCGCTTTGCTCCTGGTGCCGTTCTCACAAAATGTGGCGATACTCAAGTCCTTTGTAGCGTCAGCGTTACACAGGGAGTTCCCAAGTTTCTAGAAGGAACTGGCAAAGGTTGGCTAACTGCTGAATATAGAATGTTACCATCAGCTACGCCGCAACGACAAGAACGAGAATTCATGAAGTTGTCTGGACGAACTCAAGAAATCCAACGTTTGATTGGACGTAGCTTAAGAGCAGCACTGGATTTAGGTGCCTTGGGAGAACGTACGCTGACAGTGGATGCAGATGTGTTGCAAGCAGACGCTGGGACTAGGACAACAGCGATTACAGGAGGGTTTGTGGCGATCGCTCATGCAATTTCAAAATTGTTACAGCAGGGAGTATTAGAGCGATCGCCCATCATTGGACAAGTGGCAGCGGTTTCTGTAGGGTTATTGCAGGGAGAGCCATTTTTGGATCTCAATTATATCGAAGATGTGACGGCTGAGGTAGATTTTAATGTGGTGATGAATCAGCAGTTGGGGATAATTGAAGTTCAAGGAACTGCAGAATCCGGTAGTTTTAGTCGTACTCAACTCAATCATCTACTAGATTTTGCCCAGAAGGGAATTCAAGAATTGTTAATCGCCCAACAAGAAGCGATTGCAGACTGGAATGATTTGTATCAAGGCTAAGAGAGTGCTTAGTTGTGAGTAGTGGCTGTCAATGATTCAGTACTCATAACTAAGCACTGACAACTGTTTTGGTAACTTTAATCAATATTTTTGTTAAAATTTGACGATAATTTTTATAACTACCCCCTCAAGCTCTGTTGAATTCATGAACATGATGTTAAAAGTTTCAAAAAGTAAAAAGGAAAATTCTCAAAATTTCGCTATTGTAATGCTGGAAGTCGCTAGTGTGATGATGGAGCGATGAGCAAAAAAGTTGAAGTTCTTCCAGATCAAGGGGCGCTAATTACGCGAGCGCTAGAATTGATCCTGTCCAAAATGGAAACTGCTATTCAAGAGCGAGGGCAATTTACCATTGCCCTGTCTGGTGGCAGCACACCTAAACCGTTGTACGAAGCAATCTCTACCCAAAAGCTGCCTTGGGATAAAATTCATGTGTTTTGGGGAGATGAGCGTTACGTCCCACCTGATCATCCAGATAGCAATCAACTGATGGCGCGTCGTGCTTGGTTAGATCGCGTTGATATCCCAACGGGTAACATCCACGCCATACCTACAAATCAAAATGACCCGGCAGCAGGAGCGGCTGAGTACGAAAGACATCTGCAAGAATTTTTTCACTCCTCACCAGGCGAGTTGCCTTCTTTGGATGTCATTTTATTAGGAATGGGAGATGATGCTCACACCGCATCTTTGTTTCCGCATACGGAAGCTTTAAAAGTAACAGATAAGCTGATAACCGTAGGGAACAAAGATGGAAACCCCCGCATCACCTTCACCTACCCATTCATTAACTCTGCTCGCTGCGTTATCTTTATAGTTGCTGGTGCCAATAAAAAACCAGCTCTTGCTCAAATTTTTGCACCAGTGGCAGATGAATTCACTTACCCATCGCGCTTGATTCAACCTCAAGGAGAACTTTGGTGGTTGCTAGATGCAGCAGCAGGAAGTGACCTCAAATAAGGATGCAGGATAAAGCACAAAGGATGAAGTATAAAAGATGAAAAATTAATCACACTTCATGACTTAATACTTCATACTTAATACTTCATACTTCAGCCTGAAAACGTACTTGTTAAAATCGGAAGCTAGAGTTGCCCCTCTGCTTGCTAGCACTATTTTACGATTGAACTTCAACAAAGGCTTAACCTCATGATCGTCTGCCCTAATTGCAATCACCCAAACCCAGACGGCGCTGTCCAGTGCGAAGCTTGCTACACCCCATTACCAGCTACTACTAACTGTCCCAGCTGTGGGGCAACCGTGCAGGCAGATGCAGCTTTTTGCGGTCAGTGTGGTTATAACCTGCGTGCAGGTGCTCCCACTGGAGTTGCCGCAACCGTCGCACCTGATCTCCCACCAGATTTACCACCCTTTGTTAACCCTGATCCTCTTGTACAACCACAACCCATAGGGGTAAGTACTGCTAATTACACCTCCCCTAATTCCGCATCCTTACCACCAACAGCGGTTTCGCTTCCTGATCCATCGGAAGTCACACAAAGTAGCCCCCCGCCTTCAAACGTCGCTGCACCACCCCCAGCACCGGATTTCTCCGCACCACCCCCTCCACCCCCAGCACCGGATTTCTCCGCACCACCCACTCCACCCCCAGCACCGGATCTATCCGCACCACCCACTCCACCCCCAGCATCGGATCTATCCGCACCACCCCCTCCACCCCCAGCACCCGATCCATCTCCAATAGCCCCTCCACCCCGAGCCCAAACTGCACCGCCCCCAGCCCAAACTGCACCGCCCCCAGTCATACCATCTGCTTCTAGAACTCAGTTGCAGCAGGTGACAGCACGGCTGCTTCACATCCAAACAGACAGGGAAATTGAATTGCCGCAAAACCTCTCTGTTATTCACATGGGCAAGCCTAATGATCGTATCCCTCCAGATGTAGACGTTTCAGGATTTCCAAATTCGGAAATTGTTTCGCGGATTCATGCCGATATTCGTGTAGAAGGAGACGCCCACTACATCGAAGATGTCGGAAGTTCCAATGGCACCTACATCAATAACTTGCCTTTATTACCAGGAAATCGGCACCGCCTACGCCCAGGCGATCGCATAAGTTTGGGTAAAGGAGACATGGTAACATTCCTGTTTCAACTTGTATAACGAAGGCTCTAGTACCGCAACGAATGCAAGTCAAATGTCCTTTTTTCCTAGCTTTTGACCTGTTACAGATGGTCGGTTTATTTCCGCACCCTGTGTACTAGTATAAATTCAACAATGATTTGTGTCTGGTGGTTGATAGTCGCCGCCAGGCACAAACTGTAGTTAGCATGGATAAAACTGCAACAAAAGCAGTAGCGTGAATACGTTAAGGAAAGTGACCCATGAGCAGCCTTGGGAAAGATTTTGAACCCTTGCTAACAAAAGAAGCGCCGCCAGCAGTTGACCGCATGGGGCTGACGTGGCTCATTGCCGCAGCGATCGCCACCATTATACTGTGGCAAGTACCAGCAGGTGATTATATTTTATACCCATTCACTATCCTGGCAACTTGGTTTCACGAAATGGGTCACGGCTTGATGGCACTGCTATTGGGCGGACAGTTTCGGAAATTAGAGATTTTTGGGAACGGTTCCGGTGTAGCAAGTTATGCCATGTCCTTGTCTTTGGCACCAATTGGTCCGGCTTTAGTTGCAGCCGCAGGACCAATGGGACCACCGATTGCTGGTGCAGCTTTGATTTTGGCTTCCCGCAGTTTTAAGGCGGCAAATCTGAGTTTAAAAATTTTAGGTGGTTTTTTACTAGTTTCGACGATCATTTGGGTGCGATCGCTGTTTGGAATCGTGGCAATTCCCCTACTAGGTTTAATTATCCTGGGTATTGCCTTGAAAGCTCCGCGTTGGGTGCAGGGGTTTACTGTTCAATTTCTTGGCGTGCAAGCTTGTGTGAGTACGTATCATCAACTTGACTATTTATTTAGCTATAGTGCTGGTCCCTTGGGACTTTCGGATACAGCGCAAATACAGCAGCGGTTGTTGTTACCTTACTGGTTTTGGGGTGGATTAATGGCAGTTGCATCTCTGGTGATTTTAGTGCAAAGTCTCCGCATCGCCTATCGTTCGAGATGAGCAACGTACCTTTTCTAACTCAATTGCGCTGGAAAATATCACACAGAGATTGACCCAATTATGGGATAGTTACGCATCGTCTTTAATGCAAGCATTCGAGGCGCGCCTTCAAGACAGTAGTAAAAGTTTACAACGAGATTTAGGCGATCGCGCTGCAAAAGAGGCAGCTGATATTACGGCGATTTTGACGGAACTGCGTCAAAGCCAATCAATTGGATGAACCTGAGTTTAAGCAGTTGAAACTGTTTAATACTACAGAAAAAGAAGAGTTCTAGCGTAATATTAACAGCCTTAAAGTCATAGTTGAACAAATTCCCGTAGAAATTGAGCGCGAAGTAGCTGCAATTCAAGCTAAGTTCGCTAATGGCGGTTACTTACCTAATTCCCCAGAAACTAGCCCGTTAATTTAGAATTATCCCATCCCCCAATCCCCAATCTTCCACTTCAGTATGAATTCTCCATTTCCCGGGATGAATCCTTATTTAGAAAATCCTGTATTTTGGTCAGAAGTACATCATCGATTAATTACAGCCATAGCAGATACTCTTGAGGAAAATATTCCCCCACAATATCGAGTCGCAATTGAACAACGTACATATTTAAGTGATGATTCAGATTCTCTACTAGTTGGTATACCAAATGTTACTGTTTTTTCTCAACAAACATCACCGCAGCAGGACTCATCAACTGCTATCCAAACATCCACATCAGAAGGTATTACGGTGATGATACCTTTACCAGAACATATTACGGTAAAATACTTAGAAATTCGTGAAGTTTCTACAGGTTTTGTGGTTACTTCTATCGAAGTTTTATCTCCTAAAAATAAACGTCCAGGCGAAGGTAGAAAAGCCTATGAACTGAAACGCAAAAAAGTTTTAGTGAGTCTTACTCATTTAGTAGAAATTGATTTACTCAGAAGTGGAAAACCCATGCCAATTTTAGGGGAGTTCCCTGTCACAGATTATCAAATTATTGTGAGCAAAAGTGAAACACGTCCGCAAGCTAAATTATACGGTTTTAGCATCAGAGAACCAATTCCCGTATTTCCATTACCTCTACAGACAGAAGATACAGAGCCGATTTTAGATTTGCAATCTTTATTGCATGGTATATATAATCGTGCAAGATATTACTTAGCAATTGATTATAATCAAGAACCAGTACCACCCCTAAAACCAGAAGATGCTGTATGGTCTGATACCCTTTTACGCGAACAAGGGTTAAGAATTTAGTAATTGGTGATTGGTAAGGGCCTGCTTTGCGCAATAGCCGGACTGGTTGAGAAACCCACACTGTACCTGTAGTTAGGGAACGTGTGTGGAGTGTCTCACAAACTGGGTTTTTTAGTTATCGTTTTTTTGTCGTTAAAAACTGACGCAAACTCAGCAAATTTAGAGTTTGTCCCAAAGAAAGCGGTAGAATTGTCACTCCTTCTACACGAGACTGCACCCAACCTTCTCCCCAGTACCATTCGTGAAAGCCGTCTATTCCTTGACTCAGCAACAAGCGCAGGCAGTTGGGACGTGCCACATCCACTTGATGATGAATCGAGACTGGTCCGATCCGGGTGGTAAACTCGAATCCAGGATGGAGTTCTTGTGGCATTCCAGAGGCAAAGCGACCTGTGGGGAGCCATTTTTCTAGTTCCGTAGGACGCAACAGACTGTCGTGAATTGCAGTTGCCGATGCATCAACTTCTATCCGTATTTGGCTTTGTTGAAAATTACCCAGCATTTTTCGAGGATTGCGAGAAGCGCAAGAGAGTTGTTTTTTTAGTATTGCAAAGATTCCGGGCAACTGTGGCGTTACAGTCAGTTGCAATGGAAACTGCATAAGTACTTTTTGACTGCATTTACTTAAGAAACAGCATCCCACTGAGGGATGCATCGGCTTCGTTGCACCAGACTTGGATGCATAACAAGATTGCACTCAAGTTTTCTTGAAAACAAATCATGATCAAGGAGAATTTTCATGCCTTTAAATAGGCTAGTTGATTCAGGACAGCCGTTTAATTTCGTCTGGACAAAATTGCACGAGCGTCCACAAATTTACCCATCTAGAGTCCACGATTAGTGCAGCAAGGCGGGTTTATTCTCAATAACCGACTTTTCACAACTCAACAAACCCGCCTTGCTGCAAAGGCTGGGCAATTTTGTCTAAGAACAGCCCAACCCCGACGGCTATGAATATGTGGAGAGAGAAATCGGGACTTGGCCCATCGCCGACTTTATCAACGGTGATTTATTCGATATTCTCAAAGAGCGCGCCAAGGACGTGCTGAACAAAGTGCCGTCGCTCACAACAGTGCAAGATCCACCGATCACAGTGGCTGGTCAATCTCCTGGCTCTGGCTTATTGAGTATAGACAAGTTTAGCAGCTTGCCTCTGCTGCTCGATGCCATCCGCGAAGCTAGCGATGAAGCTCGCGAGGAAAAACAAAAGCAAGAGAAACAGCCGACGCAAGGTGTCTTGCGTCGGCTGTTTCTTGTGCCCAACGCCGAGGTCGTCAATTGAAGAACCTGTACCTAGCAAAACATATGTTGTGCGACAAGGTGACGATTTATCAAAGATATCTGAGAGAGCTTACAGTGATGGCAGTATCTTTACATTGATCTATAACGCTAACAGAAATGTGATTGGACCTAACCGTTATATAAATCCTACTCAAAGCTACTCAACAATATTCATTGCTTATCACTT